>JAFQMR010000172.1 GCA_017396175.1 Clostridia bacterium | reverse complement strand
GACGCTGTCGCGGTTGATCCGCTCCGAAAACGGCACCTACCGTGCTTCCAATCGCTTTAATGACCTGTAACCGCGCTCTCCCCGCCGTGCCCCATGCATGGCGGGGATTTTTTACCGGCAAAAATTCTTCAAAAAAGCCGCACTTCGCCTTGACACCCCGCCTGAAAGCGTATATTATAGGTATGATTCGTGAAAAAACGACAAATCCGATAAAAAACTATAACGAAAGGGCTTGAAGCCAATGAAAGCCATCTCTATACGCCAAACGCTGGCGTTGGTATCCTGCACCGCCCTCGGTCTGACGCTGACGGGGTGTATGAATGTCGCCGATATCGGCAAGACGAACCCCACCACCGCCTCCTCCGCGACGTCGTCGACCGTCGTCACGACCGCGCCGACGAACGCTCCCATCGACACACCCGTCGATACGCCGACAAACGCGCCGACAAACGCGCCGACGAGCGCTCCGACCTCGGCTCCCGTCAACACACACGAGGAGCTTCGCTCGCCGAACGTTTCGTGGTATGTCCCCGCCTCAGCGGCCGTGGACAGCTCCTTCTTCGATGATGCGGTGTTTGTCGGTGACTCGGTGAGCCTGAAACTGACGAACTACCACCTCTCCACCGCCGCTCTCGGCAACGCCGCGTTCCTCACGTCGGGCAGTCTCGGTGTGGCAAACGCGATGTGGGATCTCTACCGCGAGGACGCGGTGCATCCCTCCTATCAGGGCGAGACGGTCACTGTGGTGGACGGTATCGCGAAGACAGGCCGCCAAAAGGTGTATCTGATGCTCGGCATCAACGACCTCGGCCTCTACGGCGTGGAGGGCACGATTGAAAACTTCAAGACGCTGACCGCCGATATTCTGAGCCGCTCCCCGAACGTGACCTTCTACATTCAGTCGGTCACGCCGATCCTCGAGGATTACGGTAGCCTCACCAAGGCGAAGATCGACGAATACAACGCCCTCCTGTCGGAATACTGCCGTGAGCAGGGCTGGTATTTTGTGGACGTCGCATCGGTGCTCCGCGATCAGAACGGCTACCTGCCGTACGACTACTGCAGTGATCCCGACGTGATGGGTATCCACTTTACCGATCTCGCCTGCGAGATCTGGGTGGACTACCTCCGCACACACACAGGACAATAACCGTTTGAAAGGATGAATGTATTATGAAACAACTGACCGCGCTTCTGCTTTGCCTTACGATACTCTTCTCCTTCGCCGCCTGCGGCGGTGAGCCCGCAAAAGAACCCGATCTGCAGACGATCCAAACGGAGATCACCTCGACTCTCGGCATCGAAGCGAAAACGATGAACGTCAAGCTGATCGCGGGCCAGCGCGGCTTCTCGGAGGAGATGGTCGCCGAGTCGGCAAGCTTCACCACCCCCGGTGCCGTGTTCGACGACGAGATCTATATGTTCAAAGCGACCGACGCCGATGCGGCGGCAACCATTGCCGAAAAGCTGAACGGCCGTCTGAACGAGCTTAAGAAGCAGACGCAGAACTACAGTCCGTCCGACGCGGCGATCGTGGAGCAATGCACGGTGCTGACAAACGGCAACTATGTGGCGATGTTCTTCTCCGCAAACCGCGAACAGATGGAAACGATCTACAAGAGCTATTTCTGATAACCGCAAACACGGACGGGCCGATGTCCGTCCGTGCTTTTCTTTGACAAAGGAGGTGTGACCGCGATGGTGTTTTCCAGCCTGATTTTTCTGTTCCTCTACTTTACCTTTACGCTGACCGTGTATTACATCCTGCCGCGGTCAGCCCGTAACCCGTTTCTGTTTATTGTCAGCCTCGTGTTCTACGGCTACGGCGAACCGACACTGATCCTGCTGATGCTGTTTTCGGTGGCGGTCAACTTTGTATTCGGCCTGCAGCTTGAAAAGCACCGCGAACACCGCAAGACCGCCCGCACCCTGCTGGTGCTGAACGTGGTCTTCAACCTGTTCCTCCTCGGCTTTTTCAAATACTGCGCGTTCTTTGTGGATACCGTCAAGCTCCTCCCGGGACTCGACGGTCTTCAAACGCCCGCCATCCCGCTCCCGATCGGCATTTCCTTCTACACCTTCCAGACGATGTCCTACATTGTCGACGTGTACCGCGGAAAATGCCGCGCCCAGCGTAATTTTGTGCTTCTCGGCACCTACGTGGCGCTCTTTCCCCAGCTGATCGCCGGCCCGATCGTGCGCTATGTGGACGTGGAGGAGCAGCTCGGTCACCGCCGCGAAAGCTTTGCACTGTTCAACAACGGCACAAAGCTGTTTCTTGTCGGTCTGGCCAAAAAGGTGCTGATCGCGAACCCGATGGGCGCTTTATGGGAGGTCCTGAAGCCCGCCGGGGATAACGGCATTCTCGGCGCGTGGATCGGCATTATCGCCTTTACCCTGCAGATTTATTTTGACTTCTCGGGCTACAGCGATATGGCGAGAGGTCTCGGAAATATGTTCGGCTTCTCGTTTGTCAAAAACTTTGATTTTCCCTACATTTCCAAAAGCATTACGGAATTCTGGCGCCGTTGGCACATGTCGCTCGGCACCTGGTTCCGCGAATATGTCTATATTCCGCTGGGCGGCAACCGTTGCCGTGTCCCGCGCCACATTTTTAATCTGCTTGTCGTGTGGTTTTTAACGGGTATGTGGCACGGTGCCTCGTGGAACTTCATCCTTTGGGGCTTGTATTTCGGTGTTCTGCTGATCGCCGAGAAATATTGGCTCCACCGTCTTCTGCAAAAGCTCCCCGCCTTCGTGTCCCACGTGTACGCGCTCTTTTTCATCGTGCTCGGCTGGGTGCTGTTCGACTTCACCGACCTGCAGGCGATGTGGGCCTACCTCGGCTCGATGTTCACCCTCTCAAACGGTGTGATCGGTGCCGAAGCGGCGGCGTACGCGTTGTCCTATCTCCCGCTGATGCTTGTTGCCGCCGTGCTGTGTGCGCCCTTTGCGCGCCGTGTGTTCCTGCGCGTGACGTCGATGCGTTTCGGCTGGGTGCTCGAGGCGGCGACCACCGTGGTCGTGTTGTTGCTGTGTACCGCCGCGCTGGTGGGCGACAGCTATAACGCGTTCCTGTATTTCCGTTTTTAAGGGGGGCGTATGATGAAGTTTATAAGATCCTATTCGCCCGCCGTCCTGCTTCTTGTGTTCTTGTTTACACTGTCGGTGCTGTTTTTCGCGTTACCGAAGCAGGATTACTCCGAAAACGAAAAACGCGTCCTCGCCGAGCCGCCGCTGTTCAGTCTTGAGTCGCTGATCGACGGGCAGTTTATGACGGAGACCGAAAGCTACCTGTCCGACCACTTCCCCTTCCGCGATGCGTTTGTCGGTCTGCAATCGTACTATGAGCTTGTGACGGGCCGCGGCGGGGCGGCGGAAATCTACTACGGCAAGGACGGCTACCTGATCGCCGCCCAAAGCGACTCCGCCTCAGACGAAACCGTCCGCACCAACACCCAAAATTATGCGGCGTTTGCGGCGCACCTCGGCCTTGAAGCCTCATTGCTTCCCGTGCCGCAAGCGGGCTACAGCCTTGCGGATAAGCTCCCCGCCGTGCACCGTCCGTTTGAGGACGACCTCTTTTTCGAGGCGGTCGACGCCGCAAAAGGCGCGATGACGCTGATCGATGTGCGTGAGGACCTGCAAGCAGGGGCCGACCGCACCCCGCTTTACTTCAAAACGGACCATCATCTGAATATGAACGGCGCCTTTGCACTCTATAACGCCTATCTCCGTTCCCGCAGTATGACACCGCTGACGGACTACGCGTCGGAAACCTATGACGGCTTCTACGGCACAGGCTACTCCAAGAGCGGCTACTGGGGTGCCGAACCCGACGTGATCGAGCTCTTTAAAAGCGAGCTTGCCGACGAGGTGACCGTCACGCTCGGCAACGGCGTCGGAGAGCCTGCTGTACACGATTCCCTGTTCTTCTACGATCACCTTGAGAATATGGATAAATACCCGCTTTATCTCGACGGCAACCACGGGCTTGTGACGATCACCAACCCCGAAGCCCCCGAAGGCAAGCTGTTGATCGTGAAGGATTCCTTTGCCCACAGCGCGGTAACCCTGCTTTGTCAGCATTACCGCGAGATCTATATGGTGGACCTGCGGTATTATTCCGACTCTGCCGACCTCACCGTCGCGGAGCTTGTCAAGCAGCACGGCCTGCAGGAGGCCCTCTTCCTCTACGGTGTCGACAGCCTGGCCACCGACAGCTCCTCGTCCTTTAAACTGTTCTACGGCATCGAAGAGGCCTTGCCCTGATTTTCTTACGAAAGAAGATGTTTACCTATGAAACGCATTCTTGCCACCGTTCTCGGTATCGCGATGGTGATGAGCCTTGTCGGCTGCACCGGTCAGCCCGAGCAGCCCGCCTCCTCGGTCGTGACCTCCCCCACCACCGCCACAACGACCGAGCCGCCGCTGACCGTCACCTTCCCCGATCTGAAGCCGTATACGGAATCCAGCTCCACGGTGATCTATACGCAGAACGCCGAGGGACATTGGGACGAAATGCTGACGCTTCCGGGCGGCAACAAGCGCGGAAAGCTGACCTCGTTTTCCGCCGCCTCCCAGAATGCCTTCATCGCGGCGTTTGATCCCGGCTTCTATAATCACAACGGCGCGGACGGCGAAGCGCTGACGATCACTCAGCGCCTGTTGCAGCTGTCGAACAGCGCGGACGCCGAGATGCTCCGTCGCGGTGCTGTTGAAATGGAAGCCTCTCACGCATCGAAAAGCGAGATTCTGGAAGCCTTTCTGAACACGGTCACCTTCTGTGACGGTGTCGTGGGTGTGCGGGAAGCCGCCTACTATTACTACGGTATCGAGGCGAAGGAGCTGACCGTCGCTCAAAGCGCACTGTTAGCCGCCGTAGCACTCGATCCCGCAAAGAACGATCCCTTCTCCGCACCCGAGGCCGCAAAAGCCGCGCGTACCACCGTGCTGGACGCGATGCTGGAGCGCAAGCTCATCAACGCGGAGCAATATGCCGCCGCCTCCGCCGCAGCACTCCCCGCTTCGTCTCACAAGGAAGAAACTCCCGTATGGGACTATTATGTCGATCTGCTGATCGAGGATGTCATCGACGATCTGATGGCCGCCAAAGGCTATTCCTACGAAGAAGCCGAGGAAGAGGTCCTGCGCGGCGGACTGAAAATTTATTCCTACGAAAACGTCGAAAAGCAAAAGGCGGTCGAATCGGTATTCCTGAACTTCGGCTTCCCCGGCTCCTCCGTCAACTCCACCATCTTTATTATGGATTATGAGGGCCGTGTGGTTGCGACCGTCGGCGGTCGCGGTGAAAAGACCGAAAACCGTATTCTGAACCGCGCCACCGATGTGCGTCGTCAGCCCGGCTCCACCATCAAGCCGATTGCCGTCTACGCCCCCGCGCTGGAGGAAGATATCATCAACTATTCCACCGTGGTGCGCGATGCGCCCATTCTGCTCGACGCCTATACCCTGTGGCCGCCGAACTATCAGCAGCAACCGATGGATATGGGCTGGACCACCGTCAAATACGCTTTACAGCAATCGCACAACACCGTGCCTGTCCGCATTCTGATGCAGCTCGGCACCCGCGAAAGCTACAACTTCCTGCGCGATACCCTGCACGTCACCTCTCCGCAGGAGATCGACGTCAACCTCGGTGCGTTGGCGCTCGGCGGCTTTGCCGAAGGTGTGACCGCCCGCGAAATGGCGGCGGCTTATCAGGTATTCGGCAACAGCGGTGTCTATAACAAGCCCCACACCTACTATTCCGTGGAGAAAAACGGCGAGGTTCTGCTGAAGCATACGCTCGAAAAGGAACAAGCCATCTCCCCCGAAACGGCAACGGTGATGAATAAGCTGCTTCAGAACGTCGTGCGCGAGGGTACGGGAAGCGCCATTTCCCACCACTGGCCCGATATGACCGTGTTTGCGAAAACGGGCACGACAGATGCGTACCGTGATTCGTATTTTGTCGGCGGCACGCCCTATTACGTTGCCGCCCTGTGGATGGGCTACGACAGCTTTGCGAGTATGACGCCCGACCAGTGCTCGTACCAAAAACAGCTGTGGAGCCAATGTATGCTCGCGTTGCACGGCGATAAGCCTGCGGCGGATTTCCCGCTGTGGGGCAACGTCGAGGGGCATTATTACGATCCCTATTCAGGTATCGTGAATGACAGCTACGGCAACTACGGCTGGTACAAGGCGGGCCACGTCCCCTATGAGTACAACACCATTGAGGCGACCATCTACACCCCGCAGACCACCGCCACCACGCCGAAGCCCACGACCGCGACAACGGCTAAACCGACCGCGGCTCCTACGACCGCGGCACCGACCAAGGCACCGACAGCGGCTCCCACCGAGCCGCCGACAACGGTTCCCACCGAACCCCCGACCACCGCTCCCACGGAGCCTCCGACGACGGTTCCGACCGAGCCGCCGACAACCGAGCCGCCCGTCACCACCACAACGGCAGCGGACATCCCGCTCGAATAAGAACCACATAAAGCGAAATCCCCTCGATTGTTTATCGAGGGGATTTTTTTGTTATTCGCAGTGGGAGCAAACCCTGCTCTACAGGCATCCGTCAACTTGCCATCCCCTTTCGGGAAAGATGCGTACACACACTCTCCGTCCGCGCTTCGCTTATAAACGTAGAGCGCGGATGTATCCGCACCGTTTGTACAAAAAAGGAAACGGCGCAGAGCGGATAGGCTCTGCGCCGATATATATATCCTTTATTACGCGTGCTCTTCGATGTATGCCGCCAGATCCGCCACCGTGCGGATCTCGTCGATTGCCTCGTCGGGGATCTCCAGCTGGAATTCATCCTCAAGCGACATCAGCAGGTCGATAACATCCACGGAATCGGCGCCGAGATCCGTCTCGATGTTCGTGTTTTCGTTGATTTCGCTCATCGGCACGTCAAACTCTTCGCTCAGAATCTTTTTCACCTGATCGATAACCATAATCTTTTTCCTCCAAATCGGGTTTTATGTGTCGTGTTGCTGGACAGATGTCACCGACTGTGCTATACTGTCCGTGCAAGACACCGAGTGAATACTCTCTATCGAATATAGTATAAGCATTTGTGCCGTCTTGTCAATTCTTTTCGCAAAATTTTTACAATTTTTCGATGCAGAAAGGTCGCGGATCGCATGTCCTCTCTTTACCAACTGATCGGCCATCCCCTCGGGCACAGCCTGTCACCGTTTATCCACGAGCGCCTGTTTACGATGTCCGGGGCAGAAGGCCGCTATACCCTTAAGGATCTGTCCCCCGACAGCTTTGAAGCCGAAGCGGCAACGCTTCTGCCGACGCTTGCGGGCGGCAATGTCACCATCCCCTATAAACAGCGCATTGTGCCGCTTCTCGACCGTTTGGACGGAAAAGCCGCGCTGTACCGCACGGTCAATACGTTTAAGGTCACCCGCGAAGAAACGGTCGGCTACAACACCGATGCCGACGGCTTTCTCGCCGCTCTGCGGGAAGCGGGTGTGCCGCTGAAAGGGCAGGCGGTTCTGCTCGGCTCGGGCGGTGCCGCCACCGTGTTCGCGTGCGAAGCGGCTCTGGCGGGCTGTCAGGTCACCCTCTACCGCCCGTTCGATACTGCCTCGGCAGAGGCGCTCTGCGAGCGCGTCAACGGGCTTGCGGGCCGCACCGCGTGCCGCATCGAGGACCGCTTCCCCGAAGGCTCCGTAGATCTGCTGCTCAACGCCACCCCTGTCGGTATGTATCCGCACACGGATGCCTGCCCTGTCGACACGGCGCTTGTTTCGCGCTGTGCCGCCGTATTCGACGCGATCTATAACCCGCGCCGCACCCGTCTTCTTGAAGCGGCGGCCGCAAGCGGAACGAAAGCGGTCGGCGGAATGGCGATGCTGGTGTGGCAGGCGGCGATCGCACACACCCACTGGTACGGTGCACGGTTCTCGTCGGAAAGCATCGACGAGCTGATCGCCCTGTGCTACGACGAACTGGAGGCGAAATTTTGAACAAGAATCTGATTTTGTGCGGCTTTATGGGTTGCGGCAAAAGCACGGTCGGACGCCTTCTTGCCGACCGCCTCGGGATGACCTTTCTCGATTTGGACAGCTACCTTGAACGCGAGGCGGCTATGTCCGTCAGCGATATATTTGCCTCCGAAGGCGAAGACGGCTTCCGCCGCCGTGAACACGATGCCTGCGTCACCCTCGGTCGCCGAGAGGGCCTGGTGCTGGCCACGGGCGGCGGTGCGGTGCTCCGCGACGACAACGTCGAAGCACTCAAGCAAACCGGTGTGCTTGTATGGTTGAGTGTCTCCCCGCTGACGGTGGTCGCACGCCTGAAGGATGACACCTCCCGCCCGCTCCTGCAACGCGAGGATAAGGACGAAGCGATCCGCGCCCTGCTTGAGGCACGCGCCCCGCTGTATACCCGTGCCGCCGACCTGACCGTCGGGGCAGACGGCAATCCCGACGATACCGCCGACGCCGTCATCGAGGCGTTGACGGCAAACGGGCTTTTGTGAAAATGTCAAGTTCGCCGATTTGATTTTGGTGATTATCCCTATCTTTGAGCATTTTTCCGAAAAATGTTGCAATTTTCTTTGATGCGTGTTATACTTCTGTTATATCCATAAAGCGTGGAAAGGATTGACTTCTCATGACGACTGCTGTTTCCGGAAATAAGAAGACGGGAGGCGCGATGGGCGCTCATCTCAAAAAATTCAATGTGTTTGCGTGGCTGTCCTTTGCGTGCTCGATCGCGATGATCGTGTTGCTGTTCCTGCCGTGGCTCGCCATCCCCACAAAGGTGGAAGGTCAGGCGGATATGGTATCGCTGATCCCCGGTCTGATCACCGCCAATACGAAAAACATCGACGTGCTGATCTTCCTTATTCCGCTGGCTCTCGGCGTGATCATTGTCCACGGCATGTATATTGCCTCCTTCTTCCGCCCCGACCACACGCCTTATTTTGCGGGTACCCCTGCGATGCTGATCGTCGGCGTGACGCTGTTTGTGTTCATTCTGGCGGGTGACGCGGCGTTCAGCCTCGTTGTCAAAGCTCCCGATCCCTCGAGCTTCTTAAGCTTCCTCGGTATCGACCGTTGGACATGGGTTCCCCTCACGTGGTTCCTGATCGCGATCGTCCAGAAGATGATCCTCGTCCGCTTTGCCCACAAGAAGGCGCCGGGCGTCCAATAAACCTTTCGACCGCATTCGATCCTTTGATCGGATGCGGTTTTATTATATTGAAAAAAAGGCTTGCTTTTTTCGTTTGTCGGTGGTATACTTCCTATTAGTGAATAGTACGATTGACAAAAGAGTGGGGCAACCCGCTCTTTTATGTTTGATTGGAGGTTTTTTGATTGGCTGAAAATAAGCACGGCGGCAACACCGTTGCGGTCTGTCGCGCACTGGCACAGCCCTTTGCCGAACAGCTCGGCCTGACGCTTTGGGATGTCCGCTTTGTCAAGGAGGGTGCGTCGTGGTATCTGCGCTACCTGATCGACAAGGAAGGCGGCGTCACCATCGACGATTGCGCCGACCTTTCGCGGCTTCTCAACCCCGCCCTTGATGAGGCGGATCCCATTCAGCAAAGCTACTGTCTGGAGGTTATGTCCCCCGGCATCGAGCGTGAGCTGATCACCAAAGAGCATTTCGAGGCGTACCTCGATTGCGCGGTTGTCGTACGACTCATTCGCCCGCGTGACGGCGTGAAGGAGTTTGCGGGGATTCTCACCGCTTACGACGACAACGGCACTGTCCATCTCCTCGATGAAGAGGAACAGCCCCTGACCTTTGAGAAGAAAGAGATCGCCCTGGTCCACATCATTGACGACTGGGACGACGAAGACTGACCGACAAAACGGAGGAGTTCATTATGGCTAAAGCAAACACAGAGTTTTTCGAAGCGCTTCGTCTGCTCGAAAAAGAAAAAGGCATTTCCGGCGATTACCTGCTTGAAAAGATCCAGGCCGCCATCGTTCTGGCCGTTGAAAAGAACTGCGCCACGAACAAAGACAACGTCCGCGTGATCCTGGATCCCGAAACCAACGCGTTTTCCGTCACGCTGATCAAAACCGTCGTGGAGGAGATCGTCGATCCCGATTCCGAGATCCTCAAGGAGCAAGCGGTAAAGTATAAGAAATCCGCCAAGGTCGGCGACGTTATCGAGATCCCGCTCGAGCCCAAGAAGTTCGGCCGCATTGCCGCCGAAGCGGCGAAGCAGGTCATCCGTCAGGGCATCCGCGAGGCGGAGCGCGGCAACCAGATGCAGGAATTCAAGCGCAAGAATCAGGAGCTGGTATCGGCGGTGGTTCTCCGCGTGGATCCCGCAACGGGCGCCGCGACGTTGGAGATCGGCAATTCCCATGCGATTCTCCCCCGCACCGAGCAGATAGAATCCGACAGCTTCAAGGACGGCGACCGCATCAAGGTCTTTGTTGTCAACGTTCTCCCGGGCGAAAAGGGCCCGCGTATGCTCCTCTCCCGCACGCACGCCGGTCTTGTCAAGCGTCTGTTCGAGATGGAGGTTCCCGAAATCTACAACGGCACCGTGGAGATCCGCGCGATCACCCGTGAGGCCGGTTCCCGTACCAAGCTTGCGGTGTACGCCGCCGATGAAAATGTCGATCCTGTCGGCGCCTGCATCGGGCCGCACGGCAGCCGCGTTGCCGGCATCGTCGAAGAGCTCGGCGGCGAAAAGATCGACATCGTGCGCTACAGCGAGGATCCCGCGGCGTTTATCGCGGCGGCACTCTCTCCCGCCAAGGTCACGGCGGTGGAGATCGATCCCAACGCCGAAAAGGCGTGCCGCGTAACGGTTCCCGAAAACCAGCTGTCTCTCGCCATCGGCAACAAAGGCCAGAACGCTCGCCTTGCCGCCCGCCTGACCGGCTGGAAGATCGACATCCGCCCGCAAAGCGGTTTCTTCGGTGAAGGCGAAAACGCCTGATCCCCCGCCCTGACACTCATCGCGGAAAGGAGGCAAACGCCGTGATCAACAAACCGAAAAAGCTGCCCCTGCGGATGTGCACGGGATGCGGCGAAATGAAACCCAAAAAAGAGCTTGTGCGCGTGGTGAAGCCGAAGGACGGCGACATCGCACTGGATCTCACGGGACGAGCCAACGGACGCGGCGCCTACATCTGCCGACAGCTGTCCTGTCTGCAACAGGCCCGCAAAGCGCGTCGTTTTGAAAAAGCGTTTTCCTGCAAGATTCCCGATGAGGTCTACGAACGTATGGAGGAGGCGCTCAAGGACGATGAATGATCCCGCAAAGCTTCTCGGTCTGCTCGGTATGGCGCGTCGCGCCGGTCGGCTGGCCATCGGCTTTGATGCGGCTGTCGCCGCTCTGAAGGACGGCAAAAGCGACACCGTCCTGCTTGCATCCGACGGCTCCCCGAAAACCGCAAAGGAATGCCGTTTTCACGCAGGGGATGCCGCGGTGATCCGTCTGCCGCTTTCCAAAACCGCGTTTGCCGCGGCCATCGGTGCGCATAAGCCCGTGGCGGTCGCGGCGGTGTGTGACGGAGGCTTTGCCGCCGCCATCCGCCCCTACGGAATCGATACTAAGGAGGATATTAGCCTATGATGATCAAATATCGTGTGAGCGAGGTTGCCAAGGATTTCAACGTGCCCACCAAAAAAATCACGGAGATCCTGAAGACCTATTCGGACAACGCTTACAAGAGTGCTACCGCGCTTGAGGAGCCCGAGCTCGACTGGATCTTTGAATATTTCACCACCACCTTCAAGGTGGAAAGCTTTGACGCGTATTTTGCCAAGGGCCACGAACAACGCGCCAAGGAAGAAGCCGCCCGCGAGGAAGCGGCGGCAAAGAAGCGCGCCGAGGAGCAGGCCGCCATCGAGCAGGCTGCCCGCGAAGCGCAAGCCAAGGCAAAGCAGTCGGGCAACAAGCAGGCAGATGCCGTTGTGATCCCGAACCGTCAGCCGAAGCCGAAAAAGGACAAAGCCCCTGCCGCTCCGAAGGCTCCCGTCGAGCGCCGCACCGTGGACACCCGCACCCCGCAGGTGGACGTCGGCCGTTACGACGAGCGCTTCGACGTGATGGCGCAGACCTCGAGCCGCGTGCGCGGTGACGGAGGCGCCGTCAAGAAGCAGAAGATCAACCAGCGCTCGCAGGAATATCGCAAGCCCCAGCGCCGTCGCGAAACCGAAAAGGAGCGTATGGACCGTATTGAGCGTGAGCGCAAGAAGAAGCAGCTCACCATCACCGTCGGCGAAACCATCACGGTCGGCGAGCTTGCCTCCCGCTTGAAGGCGACCTCGGGCGAAGTCATCAAGAAGCTGATGATGATGGGCATGATGGTCTCCATCAACGAAGAGATCGACTTTGATACCGCGTACCTTGTCGCGGAAGAGTTCCACACCAAGGTAGAAAAGGAAGTCGTCGTCACCATCGAGGAGCGTATCATTGACGACAGCGAGGATACCGATGATCGCCTCCAGCCGCGTGATCCCGTCGTGGTGGTTATGGGCCACGTCGACCACGGTAAAACCTCCATTCTCGACGCCATCCGCAAGACCAGTGTCACGCAGGGCGAAGCGGGCGGCATTACCCAGCACATCGGCGCGTATCAGGTCGATTGCAACGGCCAGTCCCTCACCTTCCTCGACACCCCCGGTCACGCCGCCTTTACGGCGATGCGTGCACGCGGTGCACAGGCGACCGATATTGCGATTCTTGTAGTCGCGGCGGATGACGGCATTATGCCGCAGACCGTAGAAGCGATCAACCACGCGAAGGACGCGGGCGTGTCCATCATCGTGGCGATCAATAAAATGGATAAGCCGACGGCGAATCCCGACCGCATTATGCAACAGCTCACCGAGCACGAGCTTGTCCCCGAGGAATGGGGCGGCGACGTCATCGTGGTTCCCGTGTCGGCGAAGACGGGCATGGGCCTTGATGACCTGCTCGAAAACGTCCTGCTTGTCGCGGAAATGCGCGAGCTTCGCGCCAATCCCGACCGTGCCGCCAAGGGCATCGTGATCGAAGCGCGCCTCGATAAGGGACGCGGCCCGATCGCAACGGTGCTTGTGCAGAACGGTACGCTGAACGCGGGCGACATCATCGTCGCGGGTACCACGGTCGGCCGTGTCCGCGCGATGGTCAACAGCCAGGGCCGCAAGATCAACAAAGCGGGCCCCTCGGTGCCTGTTGAGATCATGGGCCTCGACGAGGTGCCGACCTCGGGCGATATCGTCAACGCCGTCACCGACGAGCGTCTGGCACGTGAGCTTGTCGAACAGCGCCGTCAGGAGCAGAAGCAAGCGATGTTTGATCAATATCAGAAGGTCACCCTCGACAACCTGTTCGACCAGATGCAGCAGGGCGAGGTCAAGGAGCTCAAGATCATCGTCAAGGCGGACGTACAAGGCTCCGTCGAGGCGGTCACCCAATCGCTCCAGAAGCTGTCCACCGACGAGGTGCGCGTACGCGTCATCCACGGTGCGGTGGGTGCCGTGAGCGAGGGCGACGTGATGTTCGCCAGTGCCGCCGGCGCGATCATTGTCGGCTTCAACGTGCGTCCCGATCCCACGGCGCTCGAAGCCGCCAAGCACGACAACGTGGATATGCGTATGTACCGCATCATCTACGACTGCATCGATGAGATCAAGGACGCCATGAAGGGTATGCTCGCCCCGAAGACGCGCGAAGTGATGCACGGCCGCGTCGAAGTCCGCAACGTGTTCAAGATTACCGGTGCAGGCATCATTGCGGGTTGCTATGTGCTCGACGGCAAGATCTGCCGCGGCGACCTGATCCGTGTGGTGCGTGAGGGTATCATCATCGCCGATGATAAGATGTCCTCGCTCAAACGCTTCAAGGACGACCAGAAGGAAGTTGCCGCCGGCTACGAATGCGGTATCGGTCTGGAAAAGACGGTCGATATCAAGGAAGGCGACATCTACGAAGCGTATATTATCGAAGAATACCGCGATTGATCCCGAAAGGAGGTCCGCTTTATGGCAGGACACCGCAATGCGCGAACCACCGAAGATATCAGCCGTGAGCTCACCGCGATCCTTCGCACCGTGAAGGATCCGCGCGTGCAGAACACGATGCTGTCCATCGTTCGCACCGACGTGACGAACGACCTGTCCTATGCTACCGTCTACGTCAGCTCGATGGACGGTATGGATGCCGCCAAGGCGGCGATCAAGGGACTGCAATCCGCCGCCGGCTATATGCGGCGTGAGCTGGGAGCGGCACTGAAGCTCCGCCACGTCCCCGAGCTTCGCTTTGTCGCGGACGATTCCATCGCCTACAGCGCCAAGCTCTCCGCGACGCTCAATGCGCTTCATCGCGACGAGGCGTCCGCCGAGGAGGAGGGTGACGCATGAGCCGTATGATCGACACGGCCACCGCCGCCGCGATGCTGACAGCCGAGGAGGACATCCTGCTCCTCACCCACCAATACCCTGACGGTGACACCATCGGCAGTGCCTTTGCCCTGTGCCGCGCCCTGCGCGCTATGGGCAAGCGTGCCCGCGTGGAATGCACCGACGAGATCCCCGAAAAGTACGACTATATGCTTTCGGAGCTGCCCACTGAGGACTTTGAACCCCGGTTCATCGTTGCGGTGGATGTGGCCGACCGCAAGCTGCTCGGCGGGCTGGAGGAGCGCTACGCCGACCGCATCGACCTGTGCATCGACCACCACGGCTCCAACACCGAGTACGCCGACTATCTGCTTCTTCGCGCCGATTACGCCGCCGCCGCTATGGTGGTGTGCGAGGTGCTTCGGGAAATGAACATCCCGTTTGATCAGGCGATCGCCGAATGCATCTACACGGGTATTTCCACCGACACGGGGTGCTTCAAGTATTCCAATGCCGATGCCTATACCCACCGTATGGCGGCGGATATGATGGAATACGGCGTGCGCTACGATATGATCAACCGCACGATGTTTGACGTCAAGTCCCGCGCCCGCGTGGAGCTGGAGCGCCGTGCGCTGGCGGGTATGCGTTTTTTTGCAGACGGCAAGATTGCCGTGATGCCCATCACCTGTGCGATGATCACCGAAAGCGGAGCCGCGGAAAACGATATGGAAGGCCTTGCTCCCCTGCCCCGTCAGATCGAAGGCGTCTGGGTTGGTGTGACGCTGCGCGAGAAACCGAACGGCGAATTCAAGATCAGCGTACGCACCGGCAACCACGCCGATGCCTCGGCGATCTGCAAGGAGCTGGGCGGCGGCGGACACGTCCGTGCCGCAGGCTGCAGTCTCACGGGCTCGCTCGACAACGCCGTCGACACGATGGTGCAGACCATCACCCGCGTCGTAGACAGCATATAATAAGCAAAGCCGCACTCGATGCCGAGTGCGGCTTTTTTGCTATCCGTTTATTTCATTTCACCGAGGCGGACCTTGACGTTGAATTCCGTGACCTTTCGTGTCTGGTTATCCAGGCGGATCAGCGTCAGCGTCACTATATCCCCTACGGTATTCTTCGTGAGCTCCGCACGCATCTCTTCGTAGTTCATAACGCGCACGCCGTTGATATGGGTGATGATATCCCCCACCTTGGCATCCGTGCCGACCAGTGCCGACTCCTTGGCGATCTCTTCGATAATGAAGCCTTCGTAGCCGATGGAAGTCACCGTACGACCGAGAATGCCGAGCGACACACGTCCCGTTGCATAGCCGTACTTGATCAGGTCGTCAATGATCGGCTTCGCCTCGTTGATCGGGATCGAAAAACCAAGGCCCTCATAGCCCGTCAACACGATCTTTGCGGAGTTGACGCCGACCACCTGTCCGTACGCGTTGATCAGCGGGCCGCCCGACGAGCCGGGGTTGATGACCGCATCCACCTGCAGGCATTTGATGGCATAGCCGGTATCCTCGTACACATCACGCGCCTGTCCCGACAGAATACCCTGCGACACCGACCACGACAGGCCGCCCGAGTTGCCGAGCGTCACAACGCGATCACCCAGCGACAAGAGCGACGAGTCGCCGAACTCCGCAGGCGTCAGGTCGTTCGCATCGATCTTGATCACCGCGAGATCGGTCGAGCGGTCATAGCCGACGATTCGGGCGTTTTCGAACACACGACCGTCGTACAGCGTCACGTCCAGTCGCGCGTATTCCATTTCGTACTCTTCATCAAATACACAATGGCTGTTCGTGATAATATAGCCGTCCTCCGACATAATGATACCCGAAGCCGCCGAAACCTCCGTGAGGCTGTCGGCGTTGTTGCCGCCGTAATAGCCGAAAAAGCTGCTGTAATAATTCACGGTGGATGCCTTGTGATACATTGTCAGCACCACGGTGGCGTTGACGTTCTTTTCGACGATCTCGCTGGTCGGCATACCGCCGTCATCGATCTCCTGCAAATCGCTGATCTGCAGTGTCGGGCCGTTGTTGTTGACGTTTTCGCCTTCGTGATCGGTCACCGACGTCGTCGGATCGTTCCCCTTGTTTTTATCGGTCAGCACGTACACGCCGAGACCGACCGACACCAGCACCGACACGGCACACACCACCGCCAGCACCGCAATCAGCACCGATTCTCCGCGATTCTTCTTTTTCGGCGGAAACGGCTCGGCAACAGGGCGCGTGTAAGGCGGCGTATACCGCGAGGCATACGGCGTGCCGGCATAATAGGTGGGCGGATACGGCGGCCGCTGTGCCGCGGGAGGTACCGCCGAGGGCGGAACAGGTATTTGCGGTTGCTCCGCAGGGGGGACGGGCTGTTCTGCCTGCATCACGGGAGGCACCGTCGGTGCAGACACAACCGGTGACTCCGCCTCCGTCACGGGAGGCGCCGTCGGTGCAGACACAACCGGTGACTCTGCCTCCGTCACGGGAGGCGCCGTCGGGACGGGTACTTCCGCTTGTACCGCAGGGGGAACGGGAGTCTCCGACGGTGTTACGGGAGACACGGGCGGTACCGCTGTCGGCGTTGCCTCGTTCTCCTTCATAGGATCGTTGTTCGGGGGGAACCATTCGTTCATACTGTTTTCCTACCTTTCCGCGGTTTGGAATCCGTGGATTCCGCGCCATGCTTCGAAAGCTTTGCTTTGTCTGACTTACCCGTCTCGAGATCGGGAAGCCAAAATTCAAATTCGCAATACTCACCCTGCACCGAGCGCACCGAGATCTCGCCCTGATGCAGATTGATGACCGTCTTTACTATATATAATCCCAAACCGACACCCGTCTTATCCAAGCTACGGGAGCGGTCGGTCTTATAAAACCGTTCAAACACACGCGGCAGTTCTTCGGGCGACAACCCGATACCGCTGTTGCGTATTGCGCAGTATACGCGTCCGTCTGCGCGATAGATGCGGACGGTCAACGTCCCGTGATCGTCAACAAACTTCACGGCGTTGTCCATCAGGTTGTACACCACCTGCGTCAGCAGATCAAAATCCGCCGTCACGGGTGTTTCCTCGCAATCCTCCAACCCCGCAACCTCCACGTGCTTATCGTCGATACGCTGTTCAAAGGACAGCATTGTCGTATACACCGCTTCGGTCAGGTCGAAGGTTGACGGCTTCAAGGTCACCGTACCGTTGTCGATACGGGACAGCTCCAGCATCGATTTCACAAGCCGCGACAGACGGCGCACCTCATCCGCCACAATGCGCAGGTAATGCTCCTGCTTTTCGGGAGGGATCGTGCCGTCGAGAATACCGTCGATGAAACCGCTGATGGTGGTCATCGGCGTTTTCAGCTCATGGGATACATTGGCAACAAAACTGCGGCTCATATTCTCCGTCGCGGACAGCGATACCGCCATGCTGTTGAGCGCATTCGCCAGCTCCGCCACCTCATCCTTGCCTTTGACGGATACGCGGCAGCTGAAATCCCCTTGCGCAAAGCTGCGGGTGACCGCCGCCATCTGACGGAGCGGCTTGACGAGCCGATAGGTCGCGAGATACACCACAAGCGAAAAGACCAGCAGTACAAGCAACGCCGACATCAGATAGGTGTGCAGTGTATCCTGCATATACGCCATCAAGCCGCCGGCCGGTGTCGACACAATGACATAGCCGATGGAGGTCCGACTTCCCACCGGCACAAGCGGCGTTGCCGCCGCATAACGCGTATCGCCGAAAAAGCCGTCCATCGTACCGACCGTGAAATAATTCTCATCGATCTCCGCAATCACCGACATCGGCAGCGTCTGCTTTTCGAAGCGTGTTCCGCGGGAGGCCAGCAACATCCGTCCGTTGCTGTCGGTCAGAAGGATCTCCGCGTCCAGTCCGTCCGCCATCAGCTCGATGATCGGCTGAATGCTCGCCGATACCACGTAGCTGTTGTGGGTGTCGCCGTGGGAGGTCATCTGCACGGTATGTCCCGCAATCATCTGCGCGTTTTCGGTCAGCTGAGTGCGCTTCTCCTCTACCCAGTAGTTATTGAAGAAGACCATCTGCACCCCGCCGAGCGCCACAAGCGCCACCATCAGCAGACACACGAGGATCAGAAAATATTTGGAAAAGACACTCTTGAACATAGGTGAGGTCATTCCTTCACTTCAAATTTATACCCCTTGCCCCATACCGTTTTGAGGCTCCACTGAGTCGAGGCTTCGCCGAGCTTTTCGCGCAGGCGCTTGACGTGCACATCCACCGTGCGGCTGTCGCCGTAATACTCAAAGCCCCACACCTCGTCAAGAAGCTGATTGCGGCTGTACACGCGGTTCGGATTGCTCGCCAGATGATAGATCAGCTCCATCTCCTTGGGAGGCGTCGGGATCTGCTCACCGCACACGCGAAGCTCATAGTTTTCCATATTGATATAGAGGTTTTCGTAGCTGACCTCCCGCACGGTCTTGCGTTCGGCGGGATTCGCGCGACGCAACACCGCCTTGACGCGGGAGACAACCTCCTTCGGCTCAAACGGCTTAACGACATAATCGTCCGCGCCGAGCTCCAGTCCGAGGACCTTGTCGAACACCTCGCTCTTTGCCGTGAGCATAATAATGGGACAGGAACTCGTTTTGCGGATCTCGCGGCACACCTGCCAGCCGTCCAGCTCGGGCATCATCACGTCGAGCAGGATCAGATCGGGATGCTCCTTTTCAAACATCGTCAGCGCCATCACGCCGTTGTGGGCGCACACGGTCACATAGTTCTCACTTTCCAGATACAGGCGCAGAAGCTCGCAGATATTGCTGTCATCATCTACAATGAGAATTTTCGAAGCAGCCATGGCTTTCACGTCTCCTTTCCGTTTCGTACAAGTCTATTGTAGCAGATTTTTCGCGCGGTATATGAACAATATTTTAACCTACCTTCAACAATTTTGCAATTATATTTAAGAATTCTGTGAAAACTTTCATTTTGAGCGGTTTTTTTCCTGAAAATCGTTGAAATCGAACATGTTTTTTGCTATAGTTAATAGTGTATGTACATCAAACGGAGGAACACGGCTATGAGTAAAGGCGCCCGCAAACGTCAACACTATGAAGAGAAGAAGCAAGCCTGTGAGCGGGTGCGCCTCGTCGAAAAGCGCTATCACCGCTACGCCTGTGTTCTGGCGACCGTATCCGTTCTTTTGTGTGCGCTGACGATGGCGGTGCAGATCTTTACACTGCAGTCCATTTCCGCAGGCGAGCAAACCGCCGAAGCGGCGGCGATTCTCAGCTCCGCCGTACCGATGGGCATCCTCGCCGTCATCCTGGTGTCCGGCGGCACGCTTCTCGCTTCTTGCCTGCTGTTCGCCCGCAAGGAGCCGCTGTCGGCGATCGGCGTTGCCCTCCTGCTGATCGGAGCCGCCTTTCTCGCCGTCTTTATCGGCGCACTGGCGGAATGCTTCCCCTTTAAAGAGATCATCACGGGTACAACGGTACGCGAGGTAGGACTCAACTTCAACAAGCTGTTCCTGCGCCACGGCACCGCCTTCTTCCCGCCGCTGTTCCTGTTTATTGCGCAGGGCTTCGGCCTTGCGGCGCTGAAAAAGCGCGAGCTTGCCGCCGTGATGGATCCCGATAAATCCGCCTCCACCGTCACACTCGGCGAATGATCCCGCTTTTGTCGGCTCCTTCCCCATCCGCCGTTTTCCGCCTTTGTTCTCCCGAATTTCCTCTTGCAAGACGGAAAACAATCGTATATAATACCATCGTAATGAGCGAGTCTGCCTCACGGCGGCTCGTCATCCAAGGCGTTTTTCGCCTACCAGAAAGGAAGACCATGTATGTCTGAAAACACTCGTCGAGTCGGAACTGTATCGCGCGGCATCCGCTGCCCGATCATCCGCAAAGGAGACAACCTCGCCGCCATCGTGACGGACAGCGTGCTGGAAGCGGCGGAAAGCGAAGGCTTTGAGCTGCGCGATCGCGATGTTATCTCGATGACCGAATCCATCGTCGCCCGCGCACAAGGCAACTACGCCTCGGTGGACGCGATCGCCGCCGATGTGAAGGCGAAGCTCGGTGGAGAGACCATCGGTGTCATCTTCCCCATCCTGTCCCGTAACCGCTTTGCGATCTGCCTGCGCGGTATCGCGAAGGGCGCCAAAAAGATCGTGCTGATGCTCAGCTATCCCTCGGACGAGGTCGGCAACGAGCTTGTAAGCCTCGATAAGCTCGACGAGGCGGGCGTCAACCCCTATTCGGACGTACTGACTCTGGAGCGTTACCGCGAGCTGTTCGGCGTGAACGCCCACGAATTCACGGGTGTGGATTACGTGGCGTATTACGGCGACCTCATCCGCGAAATGGGCGCAGAGGTGGAGATCATCTTCGCCAATCAGCCCAAAGCGATCCTTCAATATACCGATTGCGTGCTGACCTGTGACATCCACACCCGCGCACGCACCAAGCGCATTCTCAAGGCGGCAGGCGCGAAAGCCGTCTGCGGTCTCGACGATATCCTCACCTCGTCTATCGACGGCAACGGCTATAATGAGAAATACGGTCTGCTCGGCTCGAACAAATCGACCGAGGACACCGTCAAGCTGTTCCCCCGCGAGTGCCGTGAGCTGGTGCTTGACGTGCAGGAGCGCGTCCTCAAGGCAACAGGCAAGCACGTCGAAGTGATGGTGTACGGCGACGGTGCCTTTAAAGATCCCCAGGGCAAGATCTGGGAGCTGGCAGACCCCGTCGTCTCCCCCGCTTACACCGACGGCCTGATCGGCACCCCCAACGAGTTGAAGCTCAAATACCTCGCCGACAACGACTATAAGGACCTGTCGGGCGAAGCCCTCAAGG
>JAFQMR010000171.1 GCA_017396175.1 Clostridia bacterium | reverse complement strand
TCGGTATTATCGGTTGCTTGTAAGGCCTTGACGATCAAGGTGGGTGATTTCGCCGAAGCGGAGCATACGCGGACGCGTGATGCCGTCCTTAAAGGGATCGCTCCACTCGAAGGTCGTGACCGACGAAGTAGTCATAAACATGGATTGGAATCCGAGCGCGGGCGGAAGCCCGAGTAAATGCGCGGTCAGCGCCGTGCCGAAGCCACCGTGGCAGAAGATGGCAATATGTTGCTCGTTATGAGCGGTGACGCGGTAATGAGCACCCTCGCGGACGTAGCCTTTTTCGGCAAAGAAAGCATCCGATTCACGGATCAGGCGTGCGATCGTGTCGGCACGTGCGGGGTAGCTGTCCGCGATATCGGTGATGCCGTGTTCCTCCGACATACGGTAGCCGAAGGGATGCAAAGGGGAGATGCGCTCCATATAGTCCATACGTTCTTCCGTCCACGGGAGAACAGAGGGGGCCAGACCTTTGACGTCACAGGTATAGGCGGCTGTGTCGATCGCCCGCCCGAGAGGCGATGTATAGATCTCGTCAAGCGGGATATCCCGAAACCACTGAGCGAGGGCGGCCGCTTCCTTGTGACCGTGAGGGGTGATCGTATTGTGTTCGTAGTCGGGATCTCCGTGACGTACGATATACAGCATCATAGCGAATGACTCCTTTTCATCGGATATCATCACTATACCACGGGTTATGACCACCGTCAAGACGGCAGGGCATTGTCACTAACACACTTTCTGAAAATTTGTCAAAAATTATGGCTGTTCTATGTAGCAAATATATGGTAAGATAATAAAAAAGGTTCCGAAAAGGAGGCGTTTTATGAAGATCTCAAGACGAATTACGGCGGTTCTGCTGGCGGCGGCTCTGCTTCTGTGTGCGGTGCCCGCGTTGTTTGCGTCGGCGGCAACCGTGATCCCGCGTGCGGTGCAGATTCAATGGCGTGACGAATGGAAGGATGATTATTACGGCACGACCTATCGCGGCAACCTGTACGACACAGGATGCGGCATCTTTTCCACCGTCAATGCGGTCGGCTATCTTACGGGTAATGAGATGAGCATTACCGAGGTGGCGCAGTTTGCCTACGATAGTAAAGCGCTGAACTATTATGCAGGCGGCGTGGATCGCACGATCCTCTACCCGAAGATCGAAGCGCAGTTCGGCGAGGATTACGGTTTTAAGGTGATCAATACGGGTACGTGGTCGAAGGTGGACGATACGCTGAAGAACCATCTGCTCGGCGGCGGTGTGGCCATCGGTCACGTTTACGGTCACTTCATTGCTGTGGTCGGCTATGATGCGACGACGAAGCAATTTCACATTTACGATTCCACTCCCAGCACGGCACGCGGCACAGGTAACGGCGATGCGTGGGTAACGGAATCTTGGCTTACTACGAGTACGTATCTGACACTGGACTGGTACTGTCTGCTTACCCGCACGGGTACCGTGATCAACCGTGATTACGGTCAAACGGGTGATACGACAAGCGGTACCACTGCGGCAAAGCTCGGCACGTATCGCATCAATACCGCAACGCTTAACGTGCGTGCAGGTGCGTCAACTTCGTACGACATTGTCACCACCGTCACGCAGGATACGCTTGTCAAGGTGACCGAGCTTGCTGATAACGGTTGGGGTAAGTTTGTGGCTCCCGACGGCGTGGAAGGCTGGGCGAACGTTACCTATTACGGCGAATATGTCGGCGTCGACGGCCTTGCGTATGAGACGGTATCGATGAACGACGTTGTGAAAGTCTCCCGCGGTACCAACGGCAGTCTCAGCCTGATCAACGATGCAGGCGGTATGGGCATTGTCGATCTGATGCTCCCGCATAAGCTCGGTACGCTGACAACGCCGCATATGAACATTGAAGTCGTTCCCGTCTCGGGCAACGGATTCTATTTCGGTCTGACGCAGTATGCCTCCGGCTATTTTATGATGCGCGACTGCCAGTCGGGCGATCAGCTCGTCAATGAGCTGTCGGCTCCGTATATGACCAATATGGAAACGCTCGATATCGATCTGTCGGTCTGGTGGGATCCGACGGATACGTATCAGGTGGATATGGTGCGCTTCTACATTGCGCCGAAATCAACGGTACGCATCAATTATTGTTACTTTACGGCGGAAGCAAACCGCGTGAACGATACGTCTTATAACCTCGTAAAAGGCATTCCGAACGTGACGCTGATGAAGCCCGACACGCTCGCGATCGTCGGAGACACCAAGAAGGGAAGCTATCTGTATGATCGCGGCACGTTGACGGTGACGGCGGATAGCGCCGAAGGCTTTGATGTGGTATTCAACGTCAACGAGACGGTGAACGTCAACACGCTCAAGAAACTGCTTCTGGACGTGAATACGGCGGTGCCGTTTAATGTGACACTGGAGCTCACACACGCGAACGGGGACGGCGTGCTGACGCTGGCGGACGATTACTATACGAGTTTCACCGACACGTTCCCGTCAAGCGGTTATCTGCCCGCCTATACGGGCACGGCGGCACTCGATTTCTACAGCTATTATAACTACAACGGCGTTCTTCCTACGGACGGTATGAGTGTTGTGAAAGCCGTGAAGATTTCGCTCGGCGGCAAAGGCTCGGCGACCTTTCATGCGATACAGCTCAGCTCTACCGATCAGCCGACCGACATGACGGACGACATCACAAAGAGCGATTCCTGTGAGGGGAAAACCGTGGTCAACGGCGATGTCAACGGCGACGGTGTTGTTTCGACCGTAGACGCGCGTATGATCATCACTCACCTGATCGGCGGAGTCAAGCTCAGCGATGAAGAGTTAGCGGTAGCGGATCACGACGGCAACGGCGCGGTCAACACGACAGATGTTCGGTCCATTCTGTCATCCGTGCTTGTATAAACGATAAAACGGTTGTGCGTTGCGGCACAGCCGTTTTTCTTTTAAAACAGGTGACAAAACGATAAAAATTTGGTATACTGAATCCGTTACAAAAGGAGTGATACGGATGACGGAATATTATACCTTGGTACGGGAGTATCCGATTGCCTGTAAACGCTTTGTCCCCGATAACGGAATCGTGGAGCGGGTGATTCTGGCGGTACACGGCTTCGGAGGAAGCAAGGAAAGCGGTGCGATCACGAAGCTTGCAGAAACGATGCTCGGTGAACAAACGGCGCTGATCTGCTTTGATCTGCCCGCCCACGGACAGTCAGAGGCGGAGGGCGACGTCCTTTCGGTGAAGAATGCGGCGGCGGATCTGTGCACGATGATCGCGCATACGGAGGCGTTGTATCCGCAAGCGGATAAAACCGTTTTTGCGACCAGCTTCGGCGGCTTTTTATCGCTTCTTTGTGCAGAGAAGCTTTCCGCTTGGCGTATGGTACTTCGTGCTCCGGCGGTGACAATGCCCGATATTTTGCTCCCCAACGTTCTTCGATTAACACAGGAGCAGTTTCGACAGCTTGGGGAGGTCGTGTGTCCCTTTGCAAGACCGATCCGCCTGCGTTACGAGTGCTATGAGGAGCTGTGTGCCTGCGGCGAACGGGCCATGAAGGCCCAGCGCCCGATGCTGATCCTGCACGGCGATGGCGATGAGGTCGTGCCGCTGTGCGATGTTGAAGCCTATGTGCGATCCCATCCGTTTGCGAAGCTCCGGGTGATCGAAGGGGCGAACCACCGCTTTCAGGCGGACGGCGTATTGGACCGAGCGATCGGGTATGCCAAACAATACATTTTTAACGGATGGGAGGAGTCCGTATGAAACAAATGCAAAAAACAGCCCTGACGCTGTTCCTCAGCATCGTATGGGTGCTGGCGTTGGTGTTGCCTGCCTTGGCGGCGGCGCCGACGATGATCGTGAATGAACAACCCGAACTGCCGCTTATCAATCCGTTTGCCAACGTACAGGAGATAAAAGGCGAAGAGGCGGAGTTGACGCTTCGTGCCGACGGGCATCCGACATCCGTGATGGTGGCGGTGAGCGAGCTTGAGGATGTGACGGCTTTTTTGAAGCTGTGTGTCGAAACGGGAACGTTGCCGACTTTGCTTTGCGAAACTCCTGCCGAGGGTGAGGCGGTGATCGATGCAATGACGGCGGCATACTGTAAGGATGTGAACGTGATTTCGTCGCAGGTGCCTGTGCTGAAGAATATCCGCAAGAATAAAAGTCTTGTGCGCACGGGCCTGATGATCGAGCTTCCCGAAGGGGAGCTCGATTCCAAAGCGGCGGCAGATATCCGTGCCACAGTGCGCTCGGCACCGGCCACCTTCTGTGTGCTGACGGCGGAGGATGCCTCCCGTCAGGCTGTTGCGGAGCTGCAGGAGCTGGCACTGGCTGTATGGGTGCGGGTAGAAGAG
>JAFQMR010000170.1 GCA_017396175.1 Clostridia bacterium | reverse complement strand
CCCGACAGCATAATGGCGCTGGTGCCGTCGTAGATCGCATTTGCGACGTCGGTCGTTTCGGCGCGGGTGGGGCGCGGATTCTTCATCATGGAATCCAGCATCTGTGTCGCGGTGATCACCTGCAGACCGGCGTTATACGCTTTGCGGATCATCGATTTTTGGATCGAGGGGATATCCTCAAGCGGAATTTCAACGCCCATATCGCCGCGGGCAACCATAATGCCGTCGGAGACGCGGATGATATCGTCGAGGTTTTCAACGCCCTCGCCGTTTTCAATCTTGGCGATGATGCGGATGGAATGGTTTTGGTTCTTTTCGAGCTCCTGGCGCATCTGGAGAACGTCATCGGCGCGACGGGTAAAGGAAGCGGCGATAAAATCGGCATCCATCTCACACGCAAACGCGATATCCGCGCGGTCGCGGTCACTCATAAACGGCATCGAAAGGCGCACGCCGGGGACGTTGATGCCCTTGCGGGAAGAAATCGTACCGCCGTTCAAGACACGGCAGACAATGTCGGTGTCGTGGATCTCCTCGACGATCAGGTCGATCAGTCCGTCGTCGATCAGAATGTGACAGCCCGTGCAAACGTCGTTCGGAAGCTCACCGCAGGTAATGGAGGCGCGCATATTGTCACCTTCACATTCAACGGTGGTCAGTGTGAACACCTGTCCTTGTTCGAGAACGGTGGGAGCTTTCATCACGCCGAGACGGATTTCGGGGCCCTTGGTGTCGATCAACAGGGCGACGGGACGATTCAGCTCTTCGCGCAGGCGCTTTAAGGTGGCGATGCGTACCTTTTGATCCTCGTGCGTCTGATGGGACATATTGACACGGGCAACATCCATGCCGGACAGGATCAGCTCGCGCAGAACATTTTCGTTGTCGGTTGCGGGACCGAGCGTGCAGATGATTTTGGTTTTTCTCATATTCAGGGTACATCCTTTGCCGAAAAAATCAAATTGGGACAAGTATAGCATACTCTTTCCGAAAAAGAAAGCCCTGATACGATAAATTTTTAACGAAAAATGTAAGGAGTCTGTCTTTACAAATCGTGCGTGTATGTGATATACTTTCTATTAGCTATGACTTAGAGGAGGTTCGAAAGTATGGCAGAGAAAAAACAATTGGCAAAAGTGTATGAGCCTCAGGAGGTGGAGGACCGCATCTACCGTTTCTGGACGGAGGGCGGGTATTTCCACGCAGAGGTCAATCCCGATAAAAAGCCGTATACGATCGTTATGCCGCCCCCGAACATTACGGGACAGCTGCATATGGGACACGCGCTCGACAACACCCTGCAGGATATTCTGATCCGCTGGCGTCGTATGCAGGGCTATGAGGCGCTGTGGATGCCCGGCACCGACCATGCCGCCATTGCGACCGAGGCGAAGATCGTTGAGGCGATGGCGAAGGAAGGCCTGACCAAGGAAGGCATCGGACGCGAAAAGTTTATGGAACGCGCGTGGGCGTGGAAAGAAACCTACGGCAACCGTATTGTCGAACAGCTTAAGAAGCTCGGCTCGTCCTGTGACTGGGAGCGCGAGCGCTTTACGATGGATGAAGGCTGCTCCAAGGCGGTGCGCGAGGTGTTCGTGCGTCTGTACGAAAAAGGCCTGATCTATCGCGGCGAGCGTATGATCAACTGGTGTCCGCATTGCAAAACGTCCATTTCCGATGCGGAGGTGGAGTTCAAAGAGATGGATGCGAAGTTCTACCATCTGCGTTACCCGATCGAGGGTACCGATTCCTTCCTGGAGCTTGCGACCACCCGTCCTGAGACGTTGCTTGGTGATACCGCGGGGGCGGTACACCCCGACGACGAGCGTTATCAGGCGCTCGTAGGTAAGAATGTGATCCTGCCCATCGTCAATAAGGCGATTCCTGTGGTGGCGGATACCTACGTGGAGATGGATTTCGGTACGGGTGTTGTGAAGATCACCCCCGCTCATGATCCGAACGACTTCGAGGTCGGTCTGCGTCACGATCTGCCTGTCATCACCGTGACGACGGAAGACGGTCATATGAATGAGCTCGCAGGTAAATATGAGGGCATGACCATCGCCGAGTGCCGTAAGGCGATCGTGGCCGATCTGGAGGAAGGCGGTTTCCTTGTGAAGACTGAGCCTCTCGTCCACAATGTCGGCACCTGCTACCGTTGCGGTACGACGATCGAGCCGCGCGTGTCGCTCCAGTGGTTTGTCGCGATGAAGGAGCTGGCGGCTCCCGCGATCGAAGCGGTGAAGACCGACCGCACGCAGTTTGTGCCCGAGCGCTTTGAAAAGACCTATTTCCATTGGTTGGAAAACATCCGCGACTGGTGTATTTCCCGTCAGCTGTGGTGGGGCCACCGCATCCCCGCGTGGTATTGTCCTGAATGCGGCGAGACGGTGGTCGGACGTGAAGATCCGACCGCTTGCCCGAAGTGCGGATGCACGGCACTCCGTCAGGACGAGGACACACTTGATACGTGGTTCAGCTCGGCTTTGTGGCCGTTCTCCACGCTCGGCTGGCCCGACAAGACGCCGGAGCTTGAGTATTTCTATCCGACCGACACGCTGGTCACCGGCTACGATATCATCCCGTTCTGGGTGATGCGTATGATGTTCTCCGGCCTCGAGCAGACCGGCACCGTGCCGTTTGACAACGTGCTTATTCACGGCCTTGTCCGCGATGAAAAGGGACGTAAGATGTCCAAATCGCTCGGCAACGGCATTGATCCGTTGAAGGTGATCGAGGAATTCGGTGCGGACGCTCTTCGCTTTATGCTTGCCACGGGCAACAGCCCCGGAAACGATATGCGCTTTATGCCTGATAAGGTGGAATCCTCGCGTAATTTTGCAAACAAGCTGTGGAATGCCGCTCGCTTTGTGCTGATGAATATCGGCGAGGACGAGGTCGCGCTGACTCTGCCCGAAACACTGACGACGGAGGATAAGTGGATCCTTTCGAAGTTCAATACGCTGGTGCGTGCCGTGACCGAGAACCTTGAAAAGTTTGAGCTTGGTATCGCGGTGCAGAAGCTGTACGATTTCATCTGGGACAGCTACTGCGACTGGTACATTGAGCTGTGCAAATCCCGTCTGCAGGGTGAAGATGCAATGAACGCGAAGCGCGTGCTGGTGTACGTGATGAACGGTATGCTGCAGCTTCTGCATCCGTTTATGCCGTTTGTCACCGAGGAGATCTGGCAGAGCCTCCCGCACGAGGGTGAGACGCTGATGTGTACGGCTTGGCCCGTGTACGATGAGGCGCTCAGCTTTGCGGCGGAGGAACGCGAGATGGAGCGCGTTATGGAGGCGATCCGTGCGATCCGTAACCGTCGTGCCGAAATGAACGTGCCGCCCTCGAAGAAGGCGGAGGTGTTTGTGGAAACGGCGTTTGTCGATACCTTTAAAAACGGTGCTCCGTTTATGATGCGTCTGGCGTCGGCTTCTGCGGTGCAGGTCGGCGACAGCTTTGAGGTCGAAGGTGCCGTGAGCATTGTTACGGCGGATGCGACCATCAAGATCCCGATGGATGCACTTGTGGACCGTGCCGCCGAAAAGGCGCGCCTGCAAAAAGAGCGTGACAACGTGCAAAAGCAGCTCGACGGCGTGAATGCCCGTCTGTCGAATAAAGCGTTCACCGATAAAGCGCCCGAGCAGATCGTGGCGACTGCCCGCGAACAGGCGGCTCGTCTTGAGGAGAAGCTCGCACTTCTCGATCAGAGTATGGCGGCGCTTGGCTGAAAACGAGGGATACACGATGTATAAATACGAGTTTCACGCGCATTGTGCGGAATGCAGTAAGTGTGCGTCAAGTCCCGCTGTCGATATGGTGCGCGCGCTTCACGCCGCCGGCTATGCGGGAATGGTCTTTACCGACCATTGCTGCTGCGGATACAGTGCCGTCCCCACGGAATGGACATGGGAGAAGCGCGTGACGCATTACTATAATGCCTACCTCGGTGCGAAAGAGGTAGGCGATGCGCTGGATTTCGATGTGCATTTCGGCTGGGAGCATTACGTCGGTCGCGGTAAGGAGATTTTGACTTACGGTATCGATCTGGACTTTTTGCTGATGCATCCCGATATTCCCGATATGACGGTGGAGGAGTACTGCGAGGCGGTGCGCGCCTACGGCGGGTATACCGCACAGGCGCATCCGTATCGCCGTCGCCCCGATATCGACGAACTGTGGCATCCGTTTATCCACGCCGTGGACGGCATTGAAGTGTATAATGCCGCCAACGGCCCGTGTCATAACGCGAAGGCGATGCTTCTTGCTGTGGCGCATCCCGAGCTCGGTCGGCTTTCGGGCGCGGATACGCATCACACAAAAGACAGCGTCGGCCGTGCGGGATTGATCTTTTCTCACCGCCTGCGTACGGCAAAAGAGCTGGTCGATGCGCTCAAAGCGGGTGAGGGACAGCTGATCGTGGACGGCAAGCCGATGGAAACGCTCGACGATTTCCTGACAGCAACCCCCTTGTAAATCAAAATTAGCAGGGGAGACCGCTTTTCGGGCGGTCTCCCCGTTATACGCGGGAGTGGCGGAATGGCAGACGCGCCGGTCTTAGGAGCCGGTTATTCGGAGTGTGGGTTCAAGTCCCATCTCCCGCACCAAAAAGAAACGACAATTT
>JAFQMR010000169.1 GCA_017396175.1 Clostridia bacterium | reverse complement strand
GCCCTGCTGGCGGAAACCCCCGATGAGGAGCTTGTCACGGCGGTGGTCAGCAACATCCTTGCAAAGGCCGAAGCCGAAAAGACCGATCCCTATCGCCTGCTTCCGACACTGACGCAGGAGCGTTCCGACATTTACAGCCTGTGGCTGTTTCTCCGCGAGCTGGAGGCGGGGGATCCCGCGTGTCTGCGCCGCTCGGAGCAGTTCGGCTTTTCGGAGCTTGCCGTCAACGCCCTGCGGATGATGGAGCAGGCAGCGCTTGCCGACGCGCTCGACCGTTATCTGCAGACCGCCGACGAAACGCTCCCCGAAACGATGAAAACGCTCGTCGCCGAGCAGGAGCTCCCCGCTCTGATGATCGCGATGATCCGCAGTAACCCCGAAAGCTTCTGCGATACACCGCAATAAACGATTGACAACCGCGTTTTTCCGTGCTATACTTTTCTTGGTTTATACCTTAATATGGTTTTTCTAAGTCTTTGAAGGAGGATGACCTTTATGAAAAAGCTTTTGACTCTTGTTCTTGCCCTGATGCTGATGATGACGATGACCGTTCCCGCGTTCGCGGCGATCAGCCCCGAAGCCGGCGTGATCACGACGACGACCGGCGGCGCCGGTAACGACGGCGATATGAACGATTCTCCCACCTCTCCCTCGACGGGCAACCAGCTGTGGATCGTGGTCGCAGGCGGCGTTCTCGCCGTGAGCCTCGCGACGGTTTGCGTAGCGTCCAAAAAGCTGGCGAACAACGACTGATCTTTTACAAAACAACCGCAAAAAGCTTCGCGCTTCTTCAGCCTTGATGATGCGCGGAGTTTTTTTCCTGTACGGAAAAGGAGTCTTTTTATGTCTTCATCCAAAACAAAATGGATCGTGACGTTGATCGTGGCCATAGCGGCGATCGCCGTGGTGATCTGTGTGCTTCTGGACGGCTGTATGCGTCCGCCCGAAACGTTTGAGCAGCGCCCCACCGAGCTGACCTCCACGACGGCGGTGCAAACCACCGCTCCCACCGCCCCCACGGCTCCCACGGAACCTCTCCCCGAAAACCCCGTCGATTTCGCCTACTGGCAAGGACGCAACAGCGACATTTACGCGTGGCTGGAGGTTCCCGGCACCGTCATCAACTATCCCGTGCTGTGCGCTTCCGATCAAGGCGATGCATTCTATCTCGACCACAATGTTGACCGCCAATACAGTGCGGCGGGCTCCATCTACAGCGAAAAGAAAAACGGTCGTGCCTTTGCCGACCGCAACACGATCCTTTACGGCCACAACCAGGCCGACCACTCGATGTTCGGCGAGCTGTATTACTTCGAGCGCGAGGACTTCTTCAACGAACAGAAGGAATTCTATATTTATCTGCCCGACCGCATCCTGACCTATACGGTGTTTGCGGCATACGAATACGATGACCGTCACCTGCTCAACTCGTTCGACTACACGGACGACGCGGTGTGGGCGGCGTATCTTGAGAACGCACAAAACCCGAAATCCTTCAAGGTCATGACACGCGATATGGACCTCAAACTCACCGACCGTATCGTGACACTCAGTACCTGCACCGATTTCAATCCGAATGCCCGTTACCTTGTACAAGGAGTGCTGACCGATGAACAACCCACACGATAACACGTCTGCGGATGATGTTATCCAAGAACTTGAAGAGCTGATCGGCGATAACACACCGCCAATATCAAACGTCACCGTGGATCCCGAAGAGGACTTTTCCGACGACGATCTGATGTTTAAGGCGGGACATCGCACCCACCGCGACACCATTGAGCCGGAAGAACACGCGGTCCCCGAAATATTGCTTGCCCCGCGAAAATCCCGTAAGCAACACAAAAAGCGCCTGCCGCTTGCCGCAAAGATCGGAATCGGTGTGGCGATCGGCGTGGTGGCGCTGCTGCTGATTGCCGTTACCGTGTTCTTTATCCTCTATCATCAGGGACGCGGTGAGCTGCTCGACACCCCCGATATGCTGCTGACGCTTCCCGACGTGCTGGTTGAATCCAACACGGCCGAGCAAAGCGACGACGGACGCACCGTCACCTACAAGGGGGAGCGCTACCGCTTCAATGAGGACCGCACAAATATCCTGTGCCTCGGTATGGATAAACGCGACCTCGGCCTCGATTACGACACCGTCGGTACCGCGGGACAGGCAGACACCATTGTTCTGCTGTCCATCGACACCTCCACGGGACAGATCAACGCACTGAGCATTTCGCGTGACGCGATCGTGGATATTGACCTTCACGCGGAGGACGGCTCGTTTGTCGGCGTGGAGCCGAAGCAGATCTGCCTTGCCTACGCCTACGGCGACGGCTATCACGAGAGCTGTAAAAATATGTCCAAGGCGGTCAGCCGTTTACTGTACGGCATTCCCGTCAACACCTATTTTACCATCAACCTAAGCGCCATTCCCACGTTGAATGACGCGGTCGGCGGCGTGGAGGTCACGCTCCTCAAGGATTTTAAAACCTCCGACGGCTATTATCACAGCAAGGGCGAAACGGTGGTGCTGAACGGTCGTGATGCCGAGCGGTATGTCCGTGAACGCGACACGGAACAGCTCGACTCCAACAACGCCCGTATGGAGCGGCAAAAACAGTACATCGGCAATTTCTTTAACAAGGCGCTTTCCGCCACCGCCGAAAATTTGCAGGTCCCGCTGGATCTCTTTAACACGGTTTCCGCCGATTCGGTGACCAATCTGTCTCCCTCTAAAATCACCTTCCTTGCAACCACCCTGGTGCAACACCGTCGCGGCATGACCTTCCATTCGGCGCCCGGCACCGTTGTGGAGGGTGCGGACGGCAAGGCGGAATTCCACGTGGACGACGAAGCTCTCTACGAGCTGATTCTGCAGCTGTTCTTCACAAAGGTAGAATAACCGTATACAAAAAACGGACGAGCAGATTAGACTGCTCGTCCGTTTTGGTTTTTTAGTCTGTAAAGCTTGCCGCCGTGGACAACAGCGTCACCGCGTCGGCGGATACGCTCAAAAGCCCGCCGTCAACTTGGACACGTCGCTCACTGCCGTCCGCAAAGAGGATCTTCGCTTCGCAGGGAACGACCGCTGTCAGAAACGGTATGTGTCCCGCCATGATCGCCAGCTCACCCTCCGTTCCGCGGAGCGACAGCATCGCCGCATCCCCGCGGAAGAGGTCGCCGTCGGGGGACGAGAGAACGAGAGTAAATTCCTTCATTACGCCATCCTCTTTGCTTTCTCGACCGCCTCATCGATCGTGCCGACAAACAGGAACGCCGATTCGGGCAGATCGTCGTGCTTTCCTTCGATGATCTCTTTAAAGCCGCGCACCGTCTCCGCCAGCGGTACATAGGTGCCCTCGATGCCCGTGAACTTCTCGGACACGAAGAACGGCTGAGAGAGGAAGCGCTGGATCTTACGCGCACGCTGGACAAGGAGCTTGTCGTCGTCGGACAGCTCGTCCATACCCATGATCGCGATGATATCCATCAGCTCCTGATACCGCTGCAGAATGCGCTGTACCTCACGCGCCACCGTATAGTGCTCCTCGCCGAGGACGTCGGGCGACAGGATGCGGCTGGTGGATTCCAGCGGATCCACCGCCGGATAAATACCCTGAGACGCAATGGAACGCGACAGAACGGTCGTCGCATCCAGGTGAGCAAAGGTGGTCGCGGGCGCGGGATCGGTCAGGTCGTCCGCAGGGTCGTAG
>JAFQMR010000168.1 GCA_017396175.1 Clostridia bacterium | reverse complement strand
TCAGAATCCGCTTACTCCCGCCGAAGTGAACTATCAAAAGCGCGAGGGCGGCACCTACATCTATTCCAACAACCCCGAGCTGATCCCGCAGGATTCCATCGGCGATGCGTTTATCCGCACCGAGGATCTGACAGGCGAAGTATACTTCACCTTTGAACACGCGAATTATGCGGGGACGCCCCTCTACCTCGGCTATCAGCTGAAAAATGAGGGGACGGAGGATGTCTACGTCACGGTGCTGAACGTCGGTTATCAGGCAGGCGGCACCTGGTTTGGCCAGCTCGCGTGGTTTGATTTTTACAACACCGCTTTCACACTGCCGTCCGATTACTTCACTTCGACGGGAGCGATCTCTTCGAAGTATTCAGGCCTTGATTACGCCTATCAGAAATATACGCCGCGCATATATCAGCCGACGACCTACCGCCTGCCTGCGGGTGAATACTTCTACGTGATCGGCGGCACCACAGCCGATGCTTATCGCGGCATCAACGTCGACAACACGGCGAACAAGCCGCTTCAGAACCAGCGCTGTGCCAACGGCAACGTGAAATTTGCGGTGACGGGCGGCGCAGTCACCGCCACCTTCTATGCCTATACGAACGCCGCTCAGGTGCAGGCAGAGCCTTCGCAGACCGGCTACCGCACGGGCGCCTATGCGGGACAGTATGTCGGCACAGCCGATCACAGCGGCGTAATCGACAACTACATCACGTGGACCTTCAACGACAACATCGGCGCGGGAATGCTTCCCGTTTCCTATACCAATTATTACGACAGCGCGGTACCGAACAAGACCGCTCCCTACGCCGCTTACAACAGCACGGCACACACCACCGCACGGGCAACCTCCTGGATGACACACCTCAACCCGCAAAACGACCACCGTGCCGTCGGTATGGACCTTGTGGAATTCTCCTGTGTGGACGAACACGGCAACCACGTGGTGATCGATAACCACCACGCCGACGGTGCAGGCGACCGCGCCAACACCGCCAACTGGATGATCGAATACCAGGATCATTTCACCCTCGTCAACCAGGGCAACAAAGCCCGCACCGTCACTCTGCACCTGAAGGACCACGGCACGCTGGCCGTTCTGATGCGCGACAGCGTCACGGGCGAGGTGCTGGAAACCGCCTATACAGCGGGGCTGGCCGAAAGCGGCAACACCTATTCCTACGATGTGGTGATCCCCGCGCACAGCATCAAACAGGTCACGCTGGATTACCTACTCGTCGCCTGCTCCTACGGCAGCGTCACTCACTCTGCTTCCATCTCCTGATCGAGCTCTTTGACACAGGGAACGCCCCCGTCCGATCGCACACGGACGGGGGCGTTCCCGCTTTTTCTCTGTTACAGCTTTGTAAAGCGTCTGACCGTTTTACCTTGATGCTCCACGGTTTCCTCCCACATAGAGGCGGGACGCACCCACACACCGCCGTCGCCATACAGTGCGCGGTAAACCACCATTTCCTCCAGGGTTTCCGAATGCTTCGCAACCGCGATCACCTCATATTCATTACCTTTAAAATGCCGATATCGACCGCACTCGATCATCACCGATCACACTCCTTTTTAGGTTGATTCCAGTATAGCACAAAGACAACTTGAGAAAAAGGGTAGAAATTCGAAAAACTATATGGTATACTGTAAAAGAATGTAAGGTATCATAGGAGGACTGTTTATGCAGCGTGAGCATCTCGGAAGCCGTCTCGGCTTCATTCTTCTCAGCGCCGGTTGTGCCATCGGCATCGGCAACGTATGGCGTTTTCCGTCGATGGTCGGTGCCAACGGCGGTGCCATCTTCGTGCTGTTGTATTTTGTGTTTCTGATCGCATTGGGCATCCCCGTTATGACCATGGAATTCGCGATGGGCCGAGCGGCACAGCGCAGTCCCGTCAAGATGTATCAGGAGCTAGAGCCGAAGGGCAGTAAATGGCATCTTCACCGTTTCCCTGCCCTTGCGGGTAACTACCTGCTGTTGATGTTCTACACGACCGTATGCGGCTGGATGCTCCAATACTTTGTATACGGCGCGCAAGGACGTTTTCAGGCAACGGTTGATACGGCATCCTCTACAGCCCTTAATAACGAAATGTTGCAAAACCCGTGGATGATGCTCATATTCACGATGCTGTCGGTCCTGGTCGGTGTTCTGGCCTGTCTCGGCGGCGTCAAGAAAGGTATTGAGCGCATTACAAAGTACATGATGCTCGCGTTACTCGCACTGATCGTCGTTCTGGTGATCAACAGTCTCTGTTTGCCGAATGCGGCGGAAGGGCTCAACTTCTATCTTGTTCCGAATGTCGAAACGATCAACAGTGTCAAGGGCGGTTGGTTCGGCGTGATCGTAAACGCCATGAGTCAAGCCTTTTTCACGCTGTCGATCGGTATGGGCTCGATGGCCATTTTCGGAAGCTATCTCGACAAGAATCGTTCGCTGTTCGGCGAAGCCGTCAACATCGCTGTGCTGGATACGCTTGTGGCCGTCTGTGCCGGTCTGATCATCTTCCCCGCCATCTTCACCTACAGCCCCGAGTTGCGCGGCATGGGCGGTCCCGATCTGATCTTCAAAGCGCTTCCCACCATTTTCGCCGGTATGCCGTTCGGCGACCTGTGGGGCTGCCTGTTCTTCCTGTTCCTGTCCTTTGCGGCGCTGTCCACCGTCATCGCGGTATTCGAGAACATCGTTGCCTGCTTTATGGACCTCGGCTTCTCCCGCACGAAGGCGTGCCTCATCAACGGTGCGGCGCTGTGTGTGCTGTCTCTCCCTTGTATCTTCGGCTTCAACCTGCTTTCGGGTTTCCATCCGTTCGGCGGTGAATCCACCATTCTCGACCTCGAGGATTTCCTTGTATCTCAGGTGCTTCTCCCCGTCGGCTCGCTGATTTATGTGGTGTTCTGCACCACCCGCTACGGCTGGGGCTTTAAAAACTTCCAAAAAGAAGCCAATCTCGGTCAGGGCCTCAAAATTCCGAACGGCTTCAAAGGGTATCTGACCTTTGTGCTTCCCGTTATCATTTTGGTGCTGTTTGTCGTCGGCATTGTTCAAAAATTTATGTAATGGAAGGAGCTATGGCCATATGAGTGAGCTTCCCCTGTCCCGCACGCTCTGCGTTCTGAAGATCCTCGAGCAATACTCCGACGAAACACACCCGCTGACGCTCCAACAAATCATCGCATTGCTTCGGGAGCAATACGGCTTGAACGCACACCGCACCACGCTCACGAAGGATATTGAGGAGTTATCGGCATACGGTGTGGATATCGTCAAGCAACAATCTACCCAGAATCGGTATTTTATCGGCAGTCGGGTGTTTGAGATTCCCGAGCTGAGGCTGTTGATCGATGCCATTCATTCCTCCAAATGCCTGACACCCAAAAAGAGCGAGGAGCTGATCGACAAGCTGACGTCGCTCGCCAGCGTGCATCAGGGTAAGCGGTTGCGGGAGCGTCCGCTCTACACAATGGTAACAAAGCCGAAAAACGAGCAGATCTATTATATTATCGACACCGTCAACCGTGCTATTGAGCTGGGCAAGCAGATACGCTTCCAATACCTTGAGTATCAGCCCGATAAAACGACGGTTCTTCGCAACGACGGCGAGATATACGCTCTGAGTCCTTACGCCTGTATGTGGAACGGCGACTACTATTATGTTGTCGGTTGGACCGAAAAGCATCGAGCACTGACCTCCTTCCGCGTCGACCGCATCGCTTCGGTGCCGGAGATTACCGATGTGTCGATCCTCCCGCCTCCAAAAGGCGTGGATCCCGAAGAATACAGCAAAACCGTATTCCAGATGTACAGCGGACCGCTCGCGACGGTTCAGCTTCAATGTCGCAACGACCTGATGAAAACCATCATCGACCGCTTCGGCGAGGATGTCGAGGTCATCGATCACGATGAGACGCATTTCACCGTTTCCGTCAAGGTGATGCTGTCACCTCCGTTTTACGGCTGGCTGTTTGAGTTCGGCGGCAAGATCCGTCTGGTATCGCCCGACATTGCCATCGATATCTATAAACAAATGATGGAATCCGCGTTTGCGGATCTGTAACACAGAATACCCACAAAAAAATCCGATCCGTTTAAAACGGATCGGATTTTTTGATTCAGTCGTTTCCGAACAGGCTTTTGAGCTTATCCTTAAAGCTCTTTCCCTTCTGATACTGCTTATCCGACGTGGTGCTGTCGAACTTCCGAAGCAGTTCCTTTTGCTCGTTGTTCAGATTCTTCGGAACCTCCACGTTGACACGGAACACGAGGTCGCCCGCACGGCGGCCCTGTACGTCAGGGAAGCCCTTCCCCTTCATACGAAGCAGCTCACCCGGTTGGGTACCCTCCTTCACCTGCAAGGTTTCGCGTCCGTCAAGCGTCGGCACCTTGATATCCGCGCCGAGAGAGGCTTGCACAAAGGTCAACGGCAGATCACAATAAATATCATTGCCGCGACGCTCAAAAATAGGATGCGGACGCACCGACACGCGCACCTGCAGATCTCCCGGCTGACCGCCGTTCTGCCCCGCATTGCCCTTGCCGCGGATAATAATGGTCTGTCCGTCGTCAATGCCCGCAGGGACGTTGATACCGACCGTACGACGCGCGGTCACACGACCGCTGCCGTTACAGGTACGGCACGGCTTTTCGACGATCCGTCCCGTACCGCGACAACGGTCACAGGCGGCCTGCGTCTGCATCACACCGAAGGGGGTGCGCTGTTGACGGCGCACCTGTCCGCTGCCGCCGCAATTCGGGCAGGATTTCGGCGACGTTCCCTTTTCGGCGCCGTTACCGCCGCAGTCGGCACACGCCTCTACAACGGTAACCTCCACCTGCTTTTTACAGCCCTTGGCCGATTCCTCAAACGAGAGAATCACCTGCGCCGCTACGTCACCGCCGTGACGCGGTGCATTCGGATTGGCACGGCGACCGCCTCCCCCGAAGAACGAGGAAAAAATATCGCCGAAATCGAAATCCATATCGCTGAAGCCGCCACCGCCGCCGGCACCGAAGTTGGGATCGACGCCCGCGTGACCGTACTGGTCGTAGCGCGCTTTCTTCTGGCTGTCGGACAGCACCTCATAGGCCTCGTTTACTTCTTTAAAGTTTGCTTCTGCCTGCTTATCGCCCGGATGAAGATCGGGATGAAATTCCTTCGCTTTGCGACGGAATGCTTTTTTGATCTCATCGTCCGAAGCGCCCTTTTGCAGGCCGAGCACCTCATAATAATCACGTTTATCTGCCATTGGAGATTCCCCTCATGATCCCGTAAAAGCACGGAAATATGTTCAAACAAAGCGCACGACCGCCCCTTCGTTCAAAAAAACGAAGGGGCGTTGCGCCGATCGGATCGGAAATTATTGCACGTCGCCGTCGTAGAAGCCGTCGCCGTTCGGAGCGCCGTCCACGGAAGGTTGCTGACCGTCCTGCGGAGCCGCCGCCTGATAGACCTTCGTCGCCACTTCGCCGAACGCCTTCATCAGCTCCTCCTTCTTTGCCTTGATCGCTTCCACGTCCTCGCCCTTAAGCGCTTCCTTCGTCTCGTCGATCTTCGCCTGCACCATGGACTTGTCAGTCTCGTCGATCTTGTCGCCGAACTCGCCGAGCGCCTTTTCACACTGGTAGACCGCCTGGTCCGCTTCGTTGCGCGTCTCAACCGCTTCACGGCGCTTCTTATCCTCCGCCGCATACGCCTCGGCGTCCTTTACAGCCTTCTCTACCTCATCCTTGGACATATTGGTATTGGAGGTGATGGTGATCTTCTGCTCACGACCGGTCGCCATATCCTTTGCGGAAACGTTGACGATGCCGTTGGCGTCGATATCAAAGGTAACCTCGATCTGCGGGATGCCGCGGGGAGCGGGCGCAATACCGTCGAGGTGGAATACACCGAGAGTCTTGTTGTCGGCGGCGAACTCACGCTCACCCTGCAGAACGTGGATCTCAACGGAAGGCTGATTATCTGCCGCCGTGGAGAAGATCTGGCTCTTCTTCGTCGGGATGGTGGTATTGCGTTCGATAACCTTGGTCATAACGCGCCCCATCGTCTCAACACCCAGCGACAACGGCGTGACGTCAAGCAGGAGCAGGCCCTTCACGTCGCCGCCGAGCACGCCGCCCTGCAGCGCCGCACCCATCGCGACACATTCATCGGGGTTGATGCCCTTAAAGGGCTCTTTGCCCATAAAGCTCTTGACCGCTTCCTGCACAGCGGGAATGCGCGTCGAACCGCCGACGAGCAGAACCTTGTCGATCTGCGAAGCGGACAGCCCGGAATCGCTCAGCGCCTGCTTCACGGGGTTCATCGTCGCCTGCACGAGATCCTCGGTCAGACGGTTGAACTCGGCACGGCTCAGCGTCAGATCCAAATGCTTCGGACCGTTCGCGTCCGCCGTAATGAAGGGCAGGTTGATGTTGCTGGTCATACCGCCCGACAGCTCGATCTTCGCCTTCTCCGCCGCTTCGCGCAGACGCTGCATCGCCATCTTGTCGTTCGAGAGATCCACGCCCTCCGCCTTCTTGAACTCTGCGACCATCCAGTTGACGATCTTCTGGTCGAAGTCGTCACCGCCGAGGCGGTTGTTACCCGCCGTCGCGAGAACCTCCTGTACGCCGTCGCCCATCTCGATGATGGACACGTCGAACGTACCGCCGCCGAGGTCATAGACCATGATCTTCTGATCGTTTTCCTTATCGATACCGTAAGCAAGCGCCGCCGCCGTCGGCTCGTTGATAATGCGCTTTACTTCGAGGCCCGCGATCTTACCCGCGTCCTTTGTTGCCTGACGCTGAGCGTCGGTGAAGTACGCAGGAACGGTGATAACCGCTTCCGTCACGGTGTCACCGAGGTAGGCTTCCGCATCGGACTTCAGCTTTTGCAGGATCATCGCGGAGATCTCCTGCGGGGTGTAGTTCTTGTCATCGATCGTCACCTTAAAGCCCGTACCCATTTCACGCTTAATGGACGAAACAGTGCGGTCGGGGTTGCTGACCGCCTGCTGCTTTGCAGTACGGCCTACCAGGCGCTCGCCGTCCTTCTTGAAGCCGACAACCGACGGCGTGGTGCGCGCACCCTCCGCATTCGGAATGACGACCGCCTCGCCGCCTTCGATCACAGCGACGCAGGAGTTGGTTGTACCGAGGTCGATACCAATAATCTTTGCCATTTGTGTTTCCTCCTATAAATCAAGAAAATGTGTTACCTATAGTATATAAAAGGGATTGTCCCTTTTATGTCTCATTAATTGGCGACTTTTACCATCGCCGGACGGATCACGCGCGTGCCGAAGCGGTAACCCTTCTGGAACACCTCGGTCACCGTCTCCGTTTCCACGTCTTCGGCGTCCTCGCGCATCACGGCGTGATGCACCTCGGGATCAAACGGTTCGCCGAGAGCGGGAATTTCTTCGAGACCGAGTTTTTGAAGCTCCTCGTGGAGCTTGTCGATGATCATATCGACGCCCTTGCGGTAATCGGGACCGTCGGGCGCATCCACCGCGCGTTCGAGGTTATCAATCGACGGCAACAGTTGGCGCAGGATCTCCGATTTCGCGAATTGCCCGATGGATTCCTTTTCCTGTTCGGTACGGCGCTTATAGTTCGCATATTCTGCAAGCACACGCGCGTGCTGTTCCTTTACGGATTCCAGCTCCGCACGAAGCGCCTCCGTTTCGGCATCGGCCTTCTTCTTTTTCTTCTTATCCGCTTTCTCTTCCTTTACCGTTTCGGGAGCCTCTGCCGTCTCCTCTACCGGTGTGGTCTGTTCTTCGTTCATATATGTATCCTCCTTTTTCGGACAGTATACCCGTTTTTCAAAAGACTAATCGCCTTACCACAGCTCGCCCATCAGACGTTCCATCGCGTGCGCCATAAATTCCAGTTGCGGGATCACACGCGCATAATCCATACGCACAGGACCGATCAAACCGATGGAGCCGCTTTGATGACCGTCGGGCGAATAGCGCGTCATAATGACGCTGGAGCCGTTCAGCTCGGGACACAGGCTCTCACTGCCGAGCAGGACCTGCAAGCCCTCGTTATACATCGACAGCATCGCCGCCAGCTGTTCACGGCGGGACAGAAAATTCAGCAGTACACGCGCATGCTCCCATTCGTAATCGGGATTCTCAATAAGCTGGAATTGTCCCGACATCAAGACATCCGCCTTGACAGATTCGCGGATCAGATCACAGAAGCCCGTAATCAACCCCGACATCAGCAAGCCGTTCGTACCGAGCGCCACCAACAGCTGTTGAAGCTGTGCCATATGAATATCGCTCAGCGGCTGTCCGACAAAGCGGTCACTGAGAAGTGTGCATAACGCGGCGAGATGCTCATCGTCTACAGACGCGTCCACACGGCAAAGCCGACTGCGGAGGCTTCCCGATGAGGTCATCAGCGCCACCATGACCGTCCGCGCGGACATCCTCAAAAACTCCACACGGCGCAAGGTCACCGTCACCTCACTGGGCGGTGTGGTGATCGCGGCACATCCCGTCGTCTCGCTGAGCATCTGCGTGGCTTCCGACAACAGGCGTTCGGGATCCCCTGCCGCACTTTGCAGACGGCGGGTAATCGCCTCACGGCGCTCGTTTTCAAGCGCTTTGCGCGGCATCAGCTGATCGATATACAGGCGAAACGCCTTTGCCGTAGGCACCCGTCCCGCCGACGTATGCGGCTGTTCCAGATATCCCTTGGCACTCAGCTCCGCCATATCGTTGCGGATGGTTGCCGAGGAAACGGAAAAATCAAGGTACTGTGTAAGCAACTTTGAGCCGACAGGCTCGCCTGTGCGGATGTAGCTTTCGATCACTGCCGAAAGCACGGCACGTTTACGATCACCAAGCAGATCCATTCCCGTTCCCTCCTTCCGATTTTGCGGTTAGCACTCTTAACCCTCGAGTGCTAACACAGATACTTTACCACACCCGTCCCCTTGTGTCAACCATAGAAATGTGAATCTTTTGTAAAAAGCGGAAATATTTTCCGAGGCATTTTGAAATTGATCGTTTCTTAACATTTTTCGCCGTGCCGCCTCTTGTTTTTTGATCGAAATACGGTATAATGAATAGGATCTCAGTATATATAAGGAAGATGATTCTTTGACAACTCTCCTTCTTGTTTTGATCTACGCCGCGTTTATCAGTCTCGGACTCCCTGACGGCTTGCTCGGCTCTGCGTGGCCTGTTCTCCATCAAGACATCGGTGCCGCCGTTGGACTGGCAGGTGTTATTTCCTTTATCATCACCTGCGGCACCATTGTCTCCAGCCTGCTGTCCGACCGTCTGACACGTCGCTTCGGTGCAGGCGTTGTAACGGCTGTCAGCGTTCTTATGACCGCCGCTGCGCTGTTCGGCTTCTCTGCGGCCAACAGCTTTTGGCAATTCTGTATTCTTGCAGTTCCCTACGGCCTCGGTGCGGGTGCCGTAGACGCGGCCTTGAACAACGTTGTGGCTCTCCGCTACAGCGCACGCCATATGAGCTGGCTTCATTGCTTCTGGGGGATCGGTGCCTCCATCGGTCCGAGTATTATGGGAGCGTGCCTGACCGGCACGCTCGGCTGGCACGGCGGGTATTCCGTTGTCGGTATATTGCAGATCATCATTGCTGCTGTTCTGTTTTTATCTCTTCCGCTTTGGAAATCCCGTCTTGCAGACGGCGATACCGACGAGAACAACGCCGCTCCCATCAAGCTCGGTGATGCACTGAAGATCCGCGGTGTAAAAGCCGTGCTGATCGCCTTTTTCTCCTATTGCGCGGCGGAAATGACCGCTATGCTGTGGTCGAGCAGTTACCTGTCGATGTACCGTGGCGTAGATGAACGCACCGCCGCTTTTCTTGCCACCCTGTTTTATTTCGGGATGACGGGCGGACGCTTTGTCAGCGGCTTTCTCGCCGAACGGTTTTCGGACAGGACGCTGATTCGTACCGGTGCGTTGATCGCTCTAGGCGGTATTCTCCTTTGTGCGCTTCCGATCCCGTCTGCGTACCCTGCGATGATCGGTCTTTTGATCATCGGCCTTGGTTGCGCACCGATCTACCCCTCCATCATTCACGCTACCCCCACGGCTTTCGGGAAAGAGTATTCCGGCGTCATTATAGGCATTGAAATGGCCAGTGCCTATGCAGGAAGCTGTCTGATGCCGCCGCTGTTCGGCTGGTTGTCGAGTTTTATGTCTATGGGACTGTTCCCCTTCTTCTTACTGTTCTTTATGTCCGCCCTGCTTCTGATGTCCGATCGCGCATTCCGAACGCCGTCACCCACCGTTACAAATTAAAAAAGGAGTGCCTGTATGAAACAAACCATCCGCTCGGCATTATCCGAGTTGCATATCAAAAATTTCATAATGCTCACAGTGGCAGGTCTGATCAACGCCTTTGGTGTTACGGTCTTTCTTGCCCCTGTCAGCCTGTTTGACAGCGGTATTTCGGGCACCTCCATGCTCCTGTCGCAGGTGGCATCCCCGTGGATGACGCTGTCCGCATTCTTGCTTATCCTCAACGTGCCGCTGTTCCTGTACGGCCTCAAGCGACAAGGCCTTGCCTTCACCGTCTATTCCATCTACACCGTGGCCATCTACTCGCTCGGCGCGTGGCTCATCAAAGGGCCTTTGCCGCTGGATGTCACCACCTCCTCCCCGTTTGCGGGCAACGACCTGCTGTTATGCGCGCTGTTCGGCGGTTTGATCTCGGGTGTCGGCAGCGGCCTGACGATCCGCTTCGGCGGTGCCATCGACGGCGTCGAAGTTATGGCCGTCATCTTTGCGAAGAAGCTGAACATCACCGTCGGCACGTTCGTGATGATCTACAACGTCCTGCTGTACATTGTCTGCGGTACGGTATTTCAGGACTGGACGCTGCCGCTTTACTCCATTGTCACCTATATGGCGGGACTGAAAACCATCGACTTTATCGTCGAGGG
>JAFQMR010000167.1 GCA_017396175.1 Clostridia bacterium | reverse complement strand
GCGGGTAATAGATCATCGGTTTGTCATACACGGGCAAGAGCTGCTTGGATGTGACCATGGTCAAGGGGTACAGACGCGTACCCGAGCCGCCGGCCAGAACAATACCTTTCATACGATCTCCTCCGTTTAACCGTTATCGCGACAGCCACACGCGAATGCGCCGCCGCATGATCACCGCTTCCGCCGTGAGCCGTCCCTTGAAGGACGGGCCGCAGAAGCGACGAAAATCCTTTTTGAAGATCCGAAACCGGATCCGTGCCGCCTTGCGCGCCCCGCGCGCGTTCGCGGCGAACCGTTGCCGCAACGTCAGCCGCGTCACGGTAAACAACACATCGCGTTTCTTCATATCCCGCAAAAACGCGTGGTCGATATAATCAAGAAAATACCCTTCGTCGTAGGCGTAATCCGTAAACAGCGACAGCGCCACCGTCATTCCGGAATTGATGCCCGTCAGCGTCTCCCGTGTCAGCTCCGACGGATCGTCGACACGGGACACGCGAAGTCCCTCGATGCGGCAGGGGGACAGCAAGCCCTTTTCGTCGTACACCCGCGGCAAAAACACATCGCTTTCCCCGTGTCTCTCCACGGCCGCCGTCATCTCCTCCCGAAAATTGTCGGGAAGCGTCGTGTCGTCGTCGAGAAGCACGGCGTGCGTCGCGTCGGTATGCGCCTTTAAAAAGGCAAGGCCGCGATTGTACGCTTTTACAAGGCCGAGGTTGCCGCCCATCGAGATATACCCAAAGCCGCGTGCGGCACAAAACGCCGCGTTTCTGTTCGGTTCGGTGCTGTTGTCCACGATCACCGCCCGCGCCTCAGGCGAAGCGGCAAGCTGCATCACCGACGGCGAATCCTCACAGGCGCGGTTGTAAATCACCAACAATGCGTAAAGCCGCACCTCCACCGCGCCACCGTCCTTTCATCGTTTGAAAACCATCGCCTTGAGCAATCCCGCCCGCTGTCGAAGCATCGTCAAAAGCGAGCCGTGTCCGTCGCCCGTCGCGTTGCCGCCGTGACGGCGGTAGCAAAGGAGCGGACGCTCCAACAGCACCACACGCCCCTGCTTTTCCGCCTGCAGACCGATCCACTGATCGTGCATCGGAATGCTGTCGGGGAACGGAAGCACCCGTTCGCAAAGCGTACGTCGGAACGCCATACAGCATCCGATGTAGCAGTTTTTCCACACATTTTTCCAAAACCCCGTGCGCGAATTCCGCAGGGAGAAAAACGACGGAGCAACCACGGCGCCGTCACCGTCGGTCACCAGCGCATCGTGCATCACGAGCACCGTCCGTTCATCGGCAAACGCCGTACAGAGCGCCTCCCGCTTATCCTCAGCCCACACGTCGTCCTGATCGCACAGGGCGATCACATCGCCTTCACAGGCGGCGATCGCCCGCTCGAAATTTTTGATCACACCCGCTTGCGGGCCGTCGATCACCTTTACGCGGGGATCGGACGCGGCGTACGCCTCCAGCCGTTCGCGGGTGCCGTCCGTTGAACCGTCATCCGACACCACCAGCTCATCGCCGTCCGCCAGCTGCGACAGCACGCTGTCGATCTGCTCCTCAAGAAAGGCGATCCCGTTGTAGGTCGCCATCGCTACCGACAATCTCATGTCGCGTTCCTCCACTTTTTGAAGTAATAACGCATCGATTGCAGATGGATCTTCAGAAACTTCCCCGATTTGCCGCTGGCACGCTCCCAACGGTGCGTCACCGTCACCTGCGGCACCAGCATCAGGGTGCCGTGCGCACGCAAGCGGCGCGACAAGTCGGCATCCTCCATATACATAAAGAAGCGGTCGTCAAAGCCGCCTTCGGCCTTGAGCGCTTCGGTTCTCACCATCATAAAACAGCCCGTGCAAAACTCGATCGGTGTCGGTCGGTCAAACGTCTCGTTGCGGCGGGTATACGCATCCCGCCAGCGGCGAAACACCCCGCCGAAACGCTCAAGCTGTCCCGCAAACATATACCGCCGTTTGGGCAGTACACGCGGCACCGCCTGCGGCGAGCCGTCGGAGTTGAGAATCAGGGGGGTGGCAAGCACCGCCTCGCTGTGCTCCTCCAGATACGCGCACAGCGACGAGATCACATCGGTTTTGAACTCGATATCGGGATTGAGGATCACGTGATACTCGCTCTCCAACCGCTCGATCACGCGGTTATGCGCCGCTCCGAAGCCGTCGTTGACATCCGATTCGATCACGGTCACCTGCGGATAACGCTCCTTCACGAAAGCCGCCGTGCCGTCCGTCGAGGCGTTGTCCGACACATAGACGGACAGCGACACGCCGTGCGTATTCGCAAGCACACTGTCAAGCACCGCACCGATCTCGTCGGCGCTGTTGTAGCTTACGATGCTGACCGATACCGATCTCACGCCGACACCTCCCGCCGATGCACGCAATACACCTAGCATATTTACCGAAATTATACCATATCCTTACAAAAATTACAAGTGGGTAGTCGCGCTTTTACCCCTCACCGCTTAAAAATCCCTCCCCCAATACCTGCTGTGTGGTGACCACCATCAGGAACGCCTCCCGATCCGCCCGACGTACCAACCGCTTGAGGGCGGGAAGCTGGACGCGGCTGACCGCACAAAGCAACAGCGAGGTGGCCTGTCCGCTGTAGCCTCCCGTTGCAGGAAGCACCGTCACGCCGCGGGACAGCTCTTCGGTGATGGCGCGTGCAATCGTCTCCCGCCGACGGGAAACGATCAACAGCAGCCGCCCCTCCTCCCGACCGTACACAACGCGATCGATCACCGTCGAGGCCGTAAACACGCTGACCGCCGCATACAACGACGCCGACAGCTCCCCGAACACAAGCGCCGACAGCAGGATCACCGCCGAATCCGTCAGCAGAATGCACCGCCCCATCGAGAGATCACGGCGGTGCTTCTGAATGAGTGCCGCCGCGATCTCACTGCCGCCCGTCGAGGCACCGCACAGCATCAGCAACCCTACACCGACACCGCCGAGCAAGCCGCCGCACAACGCGGCAAGAAGCCGATCCTCCGTAAACGGGCCGACAAACGCCGACAGCACATCCGTCAACACGGAGCTCAGCGCGATGGCAACGGCGGTGCGAAGCGCAAACCCGCGCGACAGCAACGCATAGGCCGCTGTCAGAAGCGGCACGTTCACAAGGAATATCACCGCGCCGACAGGGATCCCGAACAGGGCATGTGCCATCACGCCGAGTCCCGTCGCACCGCCCGGCGCAATGTCGTTCGGTGTCGAAAATGCAGAAACCGACAGTGCGTATAACGCACTGCCGGTCACATAGTATATGCTCTGTTTCAGCCATCCTGTTCGCATGAGGATCCCTCCGACAATACCGTATTGTCGTTAGCATCCCCCATCATGATCGAAAACAAACATCTCACGCGATCAATTTCACCGTTCAGATACAAATACCCGAACAGCGCTTCAAGTCCCGTTGCGCGGTGGTATTCCTCGCTGTTACGCGTGGTATGCGCGTTGCGGCCGCGTTTATAAACCGCCGTTTCCTGCTCCGTCAAAAGCGGCATCACGCGTTCCATCGCCGCCGCCTGTGCCTCCGCACGCACGAGCGCCACCGCTTCACGGTGCAGCTCACGGGGCGGGCGGTTCGCCAGACAGACAAGCCGCTCGCGCACCAGCATCTCATACACGCCGTCCCCCACAAAGGCGAGCGCCAGCGGGCTGAGCGTGCGCACATCAATATCCATCGGATACAACCGTTCCATAGCGTGTCTCCTTATCGGATGAACTCAAATTCAAAATCGTACAGGCTGACAATATCGCCTTCCTCGATGCCCGCATCCTCCAGCGCCTTGATGACGCCCGAGGAGATCAACACCCGCTGGAAATACTGCAGGCTCTCGTAGTCGTCGATATCGATGGTGCGCAGGATCGGAAGCAGCCAATCCGCCGTCACCTCGTACAGATCGCCGCGCATCGTGATCTGCGGCACGCGATCCTTGGCCAAGGTCTCGGGATCGGGAAGCACCACGGGATCGGGCTCAAACGCCTTCACGGGCGGCAGATCGCGGAGCTTTTGCGCACACGCGTACACCAGCTCCTGTGTACCGTGCGCGATGGGC
>JAFQMR010000166.1 GCA_017396175.1 Clostridia bacterium | reverse complement strand
TCAGGCAACCGCGTTGACCGAGGAGCAGATGAAGACGGCGGAGAGCTTTGTCGGCTTCGATTTTGAAACCTATTGGACGATCGATCCGACGGCGGACTATCCGTATCCGACGCTGACGGGTGTGCCGCACCGCGTAACCTTTACGGTAACCTATAAGGATACGGACGGCACGGTGCTGATGACGGAGCGCGTTCGCAAGGGTTATGCCCCGAGCTATGCGGCCCCGCACAGCTTCCTGCTCGAGGACGAGGATTACGTTTACCGCTTCGAGGGCTGGGATACCGACACCCGCGAGGTGTTGTCCGATCTGACCGTCACGGCGGTGCGGAGCAAAATTGAAAAACAGGTGCTCAGCCCGATCCGCTTGACGATGACGGTGGAGGAGGGCTACTCGCGGGACAATCTCGCGGTGGATCTGGAATCGATGTTCCGTCGCGTGATCTGCACCTCGCATACGGGGTATCGCGTAATGAGTGAGGTTACCTGGGATATGACGGCGTACACGCCCGATGTCAGCGGCGTTTACGTGCTCGAAGGTGAGCTGTCCTTGTTGCAGTCGCCGTACTACCGTGCGGAGGATACGACGGCGATCACGCTGACCGTGACCGTGACGGAGGCGGAGGACAGTGCCGCGGTGTTCCGCGAGACGGATCTTCTCACCGAGGACCTCGAAGACGGTACGGTGCAAATTATCGGCTATAACGGTGTGGCAGAGCGGGTTGTGATCCCGCCTGTGTTGAACGGCAAAACGGTAACGGCTGTTGCGGACGGTGCGTTCCGCGAGCATAAGACGCTTTTGTATGTGTCACTGCCTGTGACGGTGCTTTCGGTCGGCGATGAGGCGTTTATGGGCTGTACAGCGCTGTGTGAAGCGGCGTTGCCCGAAGCGCTCACGATGGTCGGTGCACGTGCCTTTTACAATACGGCGCTCAGCTCCGTCACCTGCGGTGAGGCGCTGACGACGATCGGCGAGTATGCCTTTGGCTTCGGTGGTGATACGCCTGCGGCGGTCAGTGGCTTCACGGTGTGCGGTTATGAGGACAGCGCGGCCGCAAGCTACGCGAAAGCGCACGGCTTCGGCACGGTCACGACAACGCGTGTGACCGATGATGAAAGCGGCGTACAGGCGGTTGTACAGAAGGATGTGACGCTTGTGGTAGCAGAGGTGACGGGCGGTGAGGCGTTCGAGTCCGCCACGCAGATCCTCGAATACAGTGACGGCGTCAAGATGTACGACTTCACGGTATACAACACCGCGGAGGAACGAGTACAGCCCGACAGTATGATCACCTTCTCGCTCCCGATCCCGTCGGCATTCGAAGCGGAGGATTGTCGGACCTACCGTGTCAACGAGGACGGCTCCTTTAAAAATATGAACGCGCAGATTCTGAATGGACGCTTGGTGTTCCAAACCTCGCACCTGAGCTGCTATGCGGTGATCGATGCGGGAGAGGGACGGACGCTCGGCGACATTGACGGCAATCAGACGGTCAATATGATGGACGCCTTCTTACTGTATGCGGCGATGGGCGGTGCGAAGGCGCTCGAAGCGGATGCGCTCGCGGTTTCCGACATCAACGGCGACGGCACCGTGAATATGATGGATGCTCTTCTGCTGTATAAAACGGCATCCGGTAAATAACAAAAGAGGACGGCGAAGCTCCTTTTTTAGGGGGGTTCGCCGTCTTTTTGGCTAAAAACGCTTGAAAAACCGAGAAATTGGGAGTTGTGTTTTAAAAAAAGGTGTGCTATACTATACAAAGCTATGCGGTGTGCGTAGCAGGAACTGACGGAAAGGACGTGTTGTTAATGGCAGAAAAAGGCGTGTTTCGCAGTGCTTTTCGAGGCTTTAACAAACAGGATGTTCTGGAATACATCGACAGTATGCAGACGGAATCTGCCGCTTCGCTGGAGTCGGCGGAGCGTCGTGCAAAGGAAGCAAGCGAGAAGGTAACCTCGTTGCAGGAGGAGAATCGTCAGCTTCGCGTAAAGGTGCAGGAAGACAGCGCCGGCAAGGAGGAGATGCTCGCCTCGTTGCAGGAGGAGAATACCAAGCTGACGGCACTGGCGCAGATGTATAAGCGCGAGCTGGTGCAGCTTCGCGATCAGCTGGCGGCACTGGAGCTGCGTGCAGCCGATTCTGTCGAGCTGCAAAAGCAGGTGGATCTGCTGTCGAAACAGAACGAGCAGTATGCCCGTGTGGTCGGAGATGTCAGCCGTGTGATGATGCAGGCTCGCGTGGTGAGCGCGTCGTATTTTGATAATGCGCATAAGAGCAGTATCGAATGCCTCGGACAGCTGCAGAGCTTCCTCGATGAGATGAAGGAGCAGACCGCCGAGGCCGTCAAGACGGCCGATACCCATCACGAGGAAAGCGGCGATACGATCGATTCGTTGCTGGAACAGCTGAAAAACGCGGAGCTTCCCGAAGAGTAATCGGTATGTCGGGACGGTATCCTGCATACACTGTGCATTGATAACGATATAGGAGATGTTGAATGATGGCAGAACTGAAATATGAGATCGTGAAAGAATGCGGCGTACTGTCGCAATCCCCCTCGGGCTGGACGAAGGAACTGAATCTGATCAGCTGGAACGATCGTACCCCGAAATATGACATCCGCGATTGGGCGCCCGACCACGCGAAAATGGGCAAGGGTTGCACGCTTTCGGCGGACGAAGTGATCCTTCTGCGCGATCTTCTCAATGAAATTGATCTGTAAGCCGTATACGTGTTCTGATGACATAAAGGTTGGTGCGCACTATGTTTTTAGTAGAGGTGCTTAAGGCCATCACGCAAGGCATCGTACAGGGCATAACCGAATGGTTACCTGTCAGCAGTACGGGGCACATCCTGCTTCTGGACGCTGTGTGGAAGATGGATGCATCCGAAGCCTTTTTTGACGTGTTCAAGGTGATTATTCAGCTCGGCTCCATTATGGCGGTGCTGGTGCTGTATTTTCACAAGTTGAATCCGTTTTCCAAGCGGAAAAGCGATACGGAAAAGCGGGATACGTGGGTTCTTTGGAGCAAGGTGCTGGTCGCGAGCATCCCGGCGGCGATCGTCGGCTTCCTGCTTGACGATCTTATCGACAACGTGCTGTCGGTTCCCGTGGTGATCGCGACGGCGTTGATCGTTTACGGCATCGCCTTTATCTGGATGGAAAGCCGCAAGAACGTGCAGGTGAAGGTGCATGACCTCAAGGAGATCAGCTATAAGCGGGCGCTCGGTATCGGGGCGTTCCAGATGCTGGCGCTGATCCCCGGTACATCTCGCTCGGGTTCGACGATCCTCGGCGCCTCCCTGCTCGGCACCTCGCGTGCGGTGGCGGCGGAATTCTCGTTCTTTATGGCGATTCCCGTGATGCTCGGTGCCAGCGCACTGAAGGTGGTCAAATACTTCTTCCTCGATGATTTTTGTGCGGTTTGCGGCCGTATTCTCGCGGACGAGGACGTGGCGAACACGATCTGTTTGCAGTGCGGAGGAACGGTGACGCACCCGACCTTTACCGCCGAGGAATGGATCCTCTTAGCGGTCGCGACGGTTGTTTCGTTCGTCGTGTCGGTGCTCGTGATCCGCTTCCTGATGGCGTATATCAAGAAGCACGACTTTAAGGTGTTCGGCTGGTATCGTATTGTGCTCGGTCTGATCATCGTGCTGTGCCTGTGCTTTGCTCCTGCGGTGTTTCATTGAATTAAAAAAGTCTCTCGTTGCGGCGAGAGACTTTTTTTATCGGCTATTGACGAATGTTGCCGAATACGGTATACTGTTTGAAATTCGGCTACGGAAAAGAGAAAAGTATATGGAGTATATTATGGAAGCCTTGGGACCGCTCAAGGAAAACAACTGGGTTATGGCGTTTGCCGCGTTGCTTCCCGCTATTGTGCTGTGTGTGTATATTTACATCAAGGACCGTGTGGAAAAGGAACCGATCCTCCTGCTTCTGCTGTTGCTCGGAGCGGGTGTGCTGATGACCTTCCCTGCGATCCAACTGGAACTACTTGCCGGACCGTTTATCGAAAGTCAGTTTTTGCCGTATGCACAAACGGTGTCAGAGGGTGTGCATTCCCTGCCCGAAGGGATGTTTCATCTGTATGCCACCGTTGACAATCTGTTTGGCGTGGCACTGATCGAGGAGGGCGTCAAGTGGATCGCGCTCGTGCTGTTGACACGGAGAAGCCGTCATTTTAACTATACGTTTGACGGTATTGTGTATGCGGTGTTTGTGTCCCTCGGCTTTGCGGGATACGAAAACATTCTTTACACCTTCCATTACGGCATCGAGGTGGCACTGAGACGCGCCTTCACCGCCGTACCGGCGCATATGTTCTTCGGCGTGCTGATGGGTATGATGTACAGCCTGTGGAAGCTTGCGAGTGTGACGAACCGCGTGGAGCGTTCGTATGCCGACGACGGCAAGATCGCCGTGACTCGCCCGTTCCGCAAGCGCAAGTATATGGTGGCAAGCCTTGCTGTGCCCGTCCTTGTGCATGGGGTTTACGACTACGTCCTGATGG
>JAFQMR010000165.1 GCA_017396175.1 Clostridia bacterium | reverse complement strand
GCCTCATGCCTCCACGGACTTCAAATTCCCCCGTGGAGGGCTCCAGTACTGGCAGGAAACAGCCATACAGCGTCTGCCCAAGGTCATGGAGCGACTGGTAAGGTTAGACGGTGTCGCGGGCGATCAGCTTGTACACCTGCACCGTCTGTGTTTGTCCGATACGGTGTGCGCGGTCGGTGGCCTGATTCTGCGCCGACACGTTCCACCACGGATCGAAATGGATCACCACATCCGCTCCCGTCAGGTTGAGGCCCGTGCCGCCCGCCTTCAGCGAGATGAGAAACACGGGCGTATCGTCGCGGTTGAACGCATCCGCCAGTCCGACACGCTCCTCCTTCGGGGTGGAGCCGCGCAGCTCGTAAAACGGGATCTGTTCCTTTTGAAGCCGCTCGCGGAGCAGGTCGAGAAGCGACGTAAACTGCGAGAAAAGAAGCACCTTATGCCCGCCGTCGATCGCTTCACGAAGCAATTCAAGGCACGCATCCAGCTTTGCCGCTTCTCCCTTATAGGCTTCGTAGCAAAGCGACGGCGAACAGCAGATCTGGCGCAGACGCGTCAGCATCGCCAGCACCGTGATATGATTGCGGGACAGCCCGTTTCGAAGCAGTTCATCGCGCAGAAGCTGTACGTTTGCCTGATAGAGTGCACGCTGTTCGCCCTCAAGCGGCACGTACACCGTCGATTCGCGCTTGTCGGGAAGCTCCTGCAGCACGTCCTTTTTCAGGCGGCGCAGAATGAACGGGGCCACCAGATCCTCCAGCCGCGACAGCGCCTGCTTATCGCCGTCCTGCACGATCGGACGCTCCAGACGTTCACGAAAGCGAGGGTAGCTGTACAAAAAGCCCGGCATCAGGAAATCAAAAATACTCCACAGCTCACTCAGGCGATTTTCAACGGGCGTACCCGTCAGCGCAAAGCGATGCTTCGAACGGATGGCTTTGTTGGTGCGGGCGGACAGCGTCGAGGCGTTTTTGATATACTGCGCCTCGTCGAGAATATGGTAGGCGAGCTCGATCGGCTGATACAGCTCGCCGTCCCGCTTGAGCAGATCGTAGGACGTGATCAGCACATCCACGCCCTCGCGGTCGGCGAGCGCACGCATCCGTGCCGTTTTATCGCCGACGATGGGCTTGACGGTCATCTGCGGCGCAAACCGCTCAAACTCGTGCATCCAGTTGTAGATCAGCGAAGCGGGGCAAACGACCAACGACGGCAACGTCTCTCCCTGCTCCTTGGCGTCGAGAAGCAACGAGATCATCTGCACGGTTTTTCCGAGGCCCATATCATCCGCAAGAATGCCGCCGAAGCGGTACTGCTGTAAGGTTTTCAGCCAGCGGAAGCCGGTTTTCTGGTAATTGCGCAGGACGTGATCGAGCGACGCGGGCGGCGAAAACTCATTGTCCGCCACCGCGTTGATATCGCGGATCAGGCGACGGAAGCTCTCGTCGCGGCGCAGATGGATCGACGGTACGTCGCGCAGGACACGGTCGACAAACAGCGCCCGATAGCTCGGAAGCGACAGCGTCCCCGTCATCGAGCGCTCCCGCGAGGACAACCCCTCGGACAGCGCATACAATCCCTGCAGAGCAGGATCGTCGAGCGACAGGAACTGCCCGCTTTTCAGGCGGTGATAGGATTTCTTTTCGCGATAAGAATGCAACACCGCCTGCAGCTCACCGCGGTCGAGGTCGTCGGTATCGACGGTCAGGTCCAGCAGGTCGCTCTGCATCGAAATACCGACGCGAATGCGCGGCGGCGGTGCCACGCCGAGTGCCGATACGCGGTCGGTGGCGTACACGGTCATATGCTGACCGAGCATTTGAAGCCCCTCGGTCATAAATTGAAACAGCGTCTCGTCGTCGCCGTCGAGCGTCAACCGTCCGCTGCGGTCTTCGGGAACGGTGAGTAGCTTTTGCACGATCAGCTGCAGGCGGTATTCCGCCATCGTGTCGCGGGTGACGCCGTCGAGCGGATCGTCGGTGAACGCGGTGACAAAGCGGTCGCCGTAGCGGAACAGGAGCTTCGCCGCCACCGTGTTGTGCGCGGGGGCATCGAGGTACAGCTCCGCCTCCATCGGGGCGGGACGGTACGCCTTCAGCGCCTCCACCTCTCCTTGCAGGGTGACATACGGCTCGATCGCCTTGAGCGCCCCTCCGCAGAAGGTCGCCATATCGTCCTCCGCGACAAACAAACGCCCACGGGACGCCTGCATCGCATCCAGCAAGCCGCCGACGCTGTCGCTGAACGCCGACGAACAGCCGTAGAGCGTATCCTCCGTCAGCACATACCGACGGCGGTTGCCGAGCAGGGTGAGCGGCGGCGAGGATACCGTCAGCAGATACCCGCCCTTTTCGCGGGCGATCTGCATCGTTACAGGGGGATCGCCGCGGTGAAGCAGTACCTGCCGCTCCTTGCCGTACGCGTGGCAGGTCACGGGGCGCTCCCGCATCATCGAAAAGAACGCATCCAGCGCCACGGGCGGCAACGGCAACTCGCGGATCTCGTGACCGCCGACGGTGCCGCGCACCGCAGGCGGGATCTGCCCGATCAGAAACCGCAGTAACGCGCGGTCCTCGGGGACGAAGCTGTCGGGATGATGGAAAAAGGTCAGCGCCTTCCCGTAGGACACCGTTTCGTTGTCGACGACCGCCTGCGCAAACGCGCGCAGGTCGCGCACGGCGTAATCCCGCGGACCGCGCACGGAAAGCCGAAGCTCGGCGCTTTGCCCGTGAATATACAGCGACGGCAACAAACGGAGAAGCTGATCGGGAGCGGCGGTACGGGCGGCGAGCGAGGCCGCCTCCCGCTCGGTGTAGCGGCGAAGCATCCGCGACGCAATATCGTCGGTACGGGCGGCCGCCGTCAGATCGATCGTCGGGGCCGCTTGCATCCCCGACACCATATCCGCGTAATATTTGTGTACCAGCGCGGCGACCAGATGCTTGCACGCACCGCTTGCGGCGTTGAAGGTCGCACAGCTGCAGGACATAAAATCGGGCTTACCCTCATAATTGAAGCCGATCTCGCATACTTCACCGTCTTCCACGTCCGCGCGAAGGATCTCGCTGTAGATCCCGCCGCGGGAACGGTCAAGGTGGTGCACGCCGCCCGCATTGTACAGGGATACCCCGCGCAAATACGTCTGGTGCCCGGCGGCACAGGCGGCGATCTTTTGCAGGTTGAACAGCGCCAAAAACATCGGCTCCTCTCATTCATGATTCGGGACAGATAAGTATACCACAAAATCCGAAAACCGTAAAGGGCTTGAAGAAAATTTCTTTCACGATCTGCGGGACTTCTGTAAATTTTTATAAAAACATCCCAAAGAAAAGCGCAAAAGCCTTGACAAGATGTGGTGAAAAGTTATATATTATAGGATAGGTGAACGTATCTTTTCGCAGAGTGCGACGGAAAGGATCACGCGTCACCGAACGGTAACACGGAACAACTTTCTCAAGTTTTCTTGAAAAGGGGAGCGTTAACCACGGGCGGCCGGTTCTGCCGTCTTCGTAAAGCTCTCTTGTATGTTTGACGTACGCCCGATGGATACAGCCGCCTTTTGCGGCACCGAAAAAAGACCGCCCATTGTTCTCGGCGGCGCATCGCGCGGCGTTTTCGTGCAATTTGCATTTACATAAGTTCGGTTAACACCCCCTACCCGTAACGATTAGGAGGTGCAATAGGTATGGAATTTTTGTGGGCGGCTGTCGGCCTGGTCATCGGCGCGGTGATCGGCGCTGTCGCAGCCGCAATCATCGCATTCAAAAAAGGCATCGAGCACCGTCGCCGTGAGGCGGAGGCGCTCATCGGCTCGGCGGAAACCGAAGCGGAGCGCATCCGCAAGGAGGCCAATGACGCCGCGGCCCGCCGTAAGAAGGAAGCCCTGCTCGAGGCGAAGGACGAGATCCACCGTCTGCGCAACGAAGCGGAGCGCGAAAACAAGGACCGCCGCAAGGAATTGCAGCGTCAGGAAAACCGTCTCCAGCAAAAGGAAGAGACGCTCGACCGCAAGATCGAAAATTACGAGAAAAAGGAAGAGCAGATCGCCAAGAAGCAAAAGGAGATCGAACAGCGCCTGGAGGACGTCGAAAGCCTCAAAAAAGGCCAGTTTGAAATGCTTGAGCGCATTTCGGGCTTCACCGTCGAGCAGGCGAAGGAGTATTTGCTCAACTCCCTGACCGAAGAGCTGACGCACGAAAAGGCGTTGTGCATCAACGAGATTGAGCAACAGCTCAAGGAAGAAGCGGACGCGCGTGCGCGCGCGCTCATCTCGCAGGCGATCCAGCGTGTCGCCGCCGATCAGGTCGCGGAGGCGACGGTATCGGTCGTGCCGCTGCCGAACGACGAGATGAAGGGCCGCATCATCGGCCGTGAGGGCCGCAACATCCGCACCATCGAAACGCTGACGGGCGTCGATCTCATCATCGACGATACCCCCGAAGCGATCACGCTGTCCTGCTTTGATCCCGTGCGCCGCGAAATTGCGCGCATTGCGATCGAGCGCCTGATCTCCGACGGCCGCATCCATCCCGCCCGCATCGAGGAGATGGTGGACAAGGCCCGCCGCGAGGTCGAGCAGACCATCAAGCAGGAAGGCGAACGCGCCGTTCTCGAAACGGGACTGCGCGGTATCCATCCCGAAATTATGCGACTGCTCGGTCGCTTGCATTACCGCACGAGCTACGGCCAGAACGTGCTCAACCACGCGATGGAGGTGGCGTTCCTGTCGGGTATTATGGCGAGCGAGCTCGGCATCGATCCCGTTGTTGCCCGCCGTGCAGGCCTTCTGCATGATATCGGCAAGGCCATCGACCACGAGGTGGAAGGCTCGCACGTCGAGATCGGCGTAGACGTCGCCCGCAAGTATAAAGAGAGCGAAGCGGTCATCCACGCGATCCAGGCGCACCACGGCGACGTGGAAGCGCAGACGGTCGTCGCATGCCTCGTGCAGGCGGCGGATGCCATTTCGGCGGCTCGTCCCGGTGCCCGCCGCGAGAATCTTGAGAACTATATCAAGCGTCTCGAGAAGCTCGAGGAGATCGCCGGCAGCTTCACGGGCGTGGAACGCTCGTTCGCGATCCAGGCCGGTCGCGAGGTGCGCATCATCGTCAAGCCCGAGGTGATCTCGGACGATCAGATGACGCTCCTGGCCCGCGACATCGCGAAAAAGATCGAGGAGAATATGGATTATCCCGGTCAGATCAAGGTCAACCTCATCCGCGAAAACCGCGCGGTTGACTTTGCAAAATAACGGTACACACAAAAACGGACGGTCAAAAGACCGTCCGTTTTTTCGTTTGTGTACCTTCGGTTTTTACGCTTCCATTTTCATCGAGATGTCCATCGCGGTGACCGAATGCGTCAGCGCCCCGATGGAGATGACATCGACACCCGTTTGAGCAACGGCACGAAGTGTCTCGGCCGTGATGCCGCCGCTCGCTTCGAGCAGGGCACGGCCGTCAACAAGCGCCACCGCCTCGCGCATCATCTCGCAGGACATATTGTCAAGCATAATGATATCCGCGCCCGCTTCAAGCGCTTCCTTCACTTCGTCGAGGTTGCGCGTCTCGACCTCCAGCTTCACCATATGACCGAGCTTGTCGCGGAGCATCCGAACGGCGTTTGTGATCCCGCCCGCCGCATCGATATGGTTGTCCTTGAGCATCGCGCCGTCGGACAGATTAAAGCGGTGATTCTTGCCGCCGCCCATCGTGACGGCGTATTTTTGCAGGCTCCGCATCCCGGGAAGCGTCTTGCGGGTATCGGTGATGGCGGCACGGGTGCCCTTTACAAGCTCGACCGCCTCGGCGGTCGCCGTTGCGATGCCCGACATATGCTGTAAGAGATTGAGCGCCGTGCGCTCACCCTTGAGCAACGCGCGGGTGCGTCCCGTGTAGGAGGCGATACGCTCGCCCTTTTGTACGCGGTCGCCGTCCTTTTTGAACAGCTCCTTTTCGAACGTATCGTCCAGCAGCTCAAACACACGCATCGCGACATCCAGACCGCACACCACGCCGTCCGCCTTCGCGACAAGGTACGCCTTGTTGCGGGCCTCGGGGGCGATCATATAGTCGGTGGTGGTGTCGAGGTAGGAGATATCCTCCGCCAGGGCGTTTTTGATCAGATCATCGACATAGAAAAGCGGCAGTTGCATAGGGTTCACAGCTCCTTTTTCAAAGTTTTTATAACGGTTTTTTGGCAATTTTCGCCGCCGGGCGGGGATACGCCTTCGGGGTGGCGGCGGTTTTATCAAACACAACGAGGCGGCGGTCGAAGATCTCTTCCCCCTCAGCAGGTTTCACGGGTACCTGCAGGGTGCGGGATTCACGGAAGGTCGCCCCGAGCTTGTCGGCGGCACGCCGTCCGTCCGCAAGCTGCGTATCCACCTCGGGGCCTTTCAGCGCCACAAAGAGGCCGCCCCGCTTCACAAACGGCACGCAATATTCGCACAGAGTCGGCAGAGCCGCCACGGCACGGGCGGTCGCCGCGTCAAACCGCTCCCGCAAGGCGGGATCCTGCCCGCCGTCCTCGGCGCGGGCGTGTACCGTCACGGCTGACAGCTTCAAGTCCTCCGTCACGACATCCAGAAAGGTCAGCCGCTTTTTCAGGCTGTCCAGCAACGTCACCTTCACGTCGGGACGCGCGATCGCCGCAGGGATCGCAGGGAAGCCCGCCCCCGTACCGACATCGATCAGCGCGGCGCCCTCCTTCAAAAACGGCACCAGCGTCAGGCTGTCGATAAAGTGACGGATCACGATGCCGTAGGGATCGGTAATGCCCGTCAGGTTCATGTTTTCGTTCCATTCGCACAACCGCTCCGCATAGCGGTCGAACCGCGAAAGCTGTGCGTCGTCCAGTGTCACGCCGAGGTCGGCGGCATACCGCTTGAGCAGTGCTTTATCGATCATGTCCGCTCCCCTCCCGTCGCCAGAATCAGCACCGACACGTCCGCAGGGCTGACACCGCTGATGCGGGATGCCTGCCCGATACTGCGCGGACGCACACGCGTCAGTTTTTCCTGTGCCTCCTTGCGCAGTCCGCCGATGGCGTAATAATCCATCTCGGCGGGCAGTAAGCGGTTTTCAAGGCGGCGCATTTCGTCGATCATCGCCTGCTGGCGATGGATATAGCCTTCGTATTTCAGCTCCGTCTCCACCTGCTCGATCACCAGCGGATCAAGCGGCGGGCGCGTCTTGTCCACGGGGGCAAGCGCCTCATAGGACAGCTGGGGACGCTTTAAAAGCTCCAGCAGTTTCACGCCCGTCTGCACGGGGCTGGTACCGCAGGAGGTCAGCAACGCGTTGAGCTCCTCACTCGGCGCAAGCACCGTATCGGTCAGGCGACGGCGCTCCGCCTGCTTTTGCTCCTGTCGCGCACAAAAATGCGCATACCGTTCGTCGTCGACCAGCCCCATCTCACGGCCGATCGGCGTCAGCCGCTCATCGGCGTTATCCTGTCGCAAAATGAGGCGGTATTCCGACCGCGAGGTCATCATACGGTACGGATCGGTACAGCCCTTCGTCACGAGATCGTCGATCAGCGTGCCGATATAACTGCTTGCGCGGTCAAGGCGAAGCGCGGATTTTCCGAGAATACGGCGAGCGGCGTTGATGCCCGCGATCAGCCCTTGTGCCGCCGCCTCCTCGTACCCCGAGCTGCCGTTAAACTGTCCCGCACCGTAGAGTCCCGATAGATCGAGAAATTCCAGCGTGCTGTCCAGCTGCAGAGGATCACAGCAATCGTATTCGATGGCGTAGGCGGGGCGCATCACCTGCACCTCCTCAAGTCCCTCGATGGTGCGCAAAAGCGAGGTCTGCACATCGACGGGAAGCGAGGACGACAGGCCCTGCAGATACATTTCGTCGGTGAACTCGCCGCACGGCTCGATGAACACCTGATGGCGCTCCTTATCGGCAAAGCGGACGATCTTATCTTCAATACTCGGGCAGTAGCGCGGGCCGACACCCTCGATCTTGCCGCCGTAGAGCGGTGAGCGGTGGAGGTTATCCAGGATCACGCGCTTTGTTTCCCCGTTGGTCCACGTGATGTGGCAGGGACATTTGTTCTGAAGCGCCTCGGTCGTTTCAAAGGAAAACGGTACCACAGGCTCGTCCCCGGGCTGTTCTTCGAGGCGGGCAAAATCGATGCTGGAGCGCAGTACGCGGGCGGGGGTTCCCGTTTTAAAACGGCGAAGCCGCACGCCGAGCGCCTCAAGCGAGTCGTTCAGGCCCGTCGCCGCGAACATCCCGTCGGGGCCGCCGTCGTAGGATACGTCCCCGACAAAGATCTTCCCGCGCAGGAAGGTGCCCGTCGCGAGGATCACCGCCTTACAGCGGAACTGCTCTTCAAGGCGGGTAGTGAGTACCCACTCGTCGCTGTCGCGGTCCAGCGAGACGATCTCCGCCTGCCGAAGCTGTACGCGCGGCTCCCGCTCCAGAAGGAATTTCATATGCTGTTGATACGCGCGGCGGTCGATCTGCGCGCGCAGGGAATGCACGGCAGGGCCGCGACCGCGGTTGAGCATCCGCGACTGGAGCATCGTTGCGTCCGCCGCCTTCCCCATTTCGCCGCCCAGCGCATCGATCTCCCGCACAAGGTGTCCCTTTGCCGTGCCGCCGATGGACGGATTGCAGGGCATATTGCCGACGCAATCGAGATTGATGGTAAACAGGACCGTCTCACACCCGAGCCGCGCGGCGGCCAGCGCCGCTTCGATGCCCGCGTGTCCCGCCCCGATGACGGCGACGTCCGTGCTTCCCGCAAAAAATACCATAGAAAACGCTCTCCTCTTTCAAGCGATCATACTCTTATTCACCGCTCATTATACTCTTTTTTCGGGCGCTCCACAAGATAAAATACAAAAAAAGCAAGCAGAAATTGCGACTCGCGTCAAAAAACGGGAATTCCTCTTGCAAAACCGCGAAAAGAGGCGTACAATACAAGAAGAGATTTACAAAAAAGGAGTGTCTTACCATGTCTAACAAAGTTTTGGTCGAAACCTCGGCGCGTCACCTGCACGTCAGCCGTAAAGATCTGGATATCCTGTTCGGCGAGGGCTATGAGCTCACCCCGAAAAAGGACCTGTCCCAGCCCGGTCAGTTCGCGTGCGAGGAGCGCGTGGACGTGGTCGGCCCGAAGAAGACCATCCCCGGCGTGTCGATTCTCGGTCCCGTCCGCCCCGATACACAGGTCGAGCTGTCGCTGACCGACGCGCGTTCCATCGGCGTGGCCGCCCCCATCCGTGAGTCGGGCGACATCGCGGGTTCGGGCGCTTGCAAGCTTGTCGGCCCGAAGGGCGAAGTGGAGATCCCCGCCGGTGTGATCGCCGCGAAGCGCCACATCCATATGACGCCCGCCGATGCGGACGTGTTCGGCGTGCAGGATAAGGACATCGTCAGCGTCAAGATCGACGACAACGGTCGCGGTCTGGTCTTCGGCGAGGTCATCGTCCGCGTCAGCCCGAGCTACGCGCTTGCGATGCACATCGACACCGACGAGTCGAACGCCGCCTGTGTCGCTCCCGGCACGATGGGCACGGTCATCAAATAAGCTGTGTATAGAAAAAACCACCGCTTTACAGAGTGATTGTTAACGGAGAAAACTCATAAATTGACGTAGGGCGGGGGCTTGCTCCCGCCGCGTTCCCTTATGGGAACGGTCGCGCGAAGCGCGACAACTATTCCTCCGTTTCCGCTTGATACAAGAAGCGAAGGAAAGCTCTTTGGAGCTTTTGGCGCAGGACTGTTTGTGGACATCGTTTCCAAAATTAAGAGCAAGATAAACAAATAGACTAACACTTCACTAAAACAGAAAGAGAAGGTTCGGTGCATTTTGCAGAACCTTCTCTTTTTATCTTCTGTAAATAAGGGGTTCGGG
>JAFQMR010000164.1 GCA_017396175.1 Clostridia bacterium | reverse complement strand
TCATAGTCGGCGCGACCAATCTCGGTAGTCAGCTTGCGCCGCGCGTAGCCGCGCGCTGCCGCACCGGACTTACCGCCGACTGCACGGTACTGGAAATGAAAGAAAACACCGATCTTGTGCAGATACGGCCCGCATTCGGCGGCAACATCATGGCGCAGATCATCACGCCCGCGACAAGACCGCAGTTCTGCACGGCAAGATACAAGGTTTTTACCGAACCCCGACCCACGGATGCCCCCACGGGTGAGATTGTCAAGATGAACGTCACCGAAAAGATGACGCAATCGCTGATTGAGGTTATCGCCTCCTATGCAAAACCGAAAGACGTGGATATTGCCGAGGCAGACGTGATCGTAGCGGTCGGCCGCGGCGCATCGAGCGAAAGCATGCGAAAGCAGGCGGAAGAGCTGGCAGACCTGCTCGGCGGTGTGGTGGCTTGCACGAGACCTCTCGTCGAGAACAACGCCTTTGATCCGAAGCATCAGATCGGCCTTTCCGGCAGAACGGTCAAGCCGAAGCTCATCATCTGTCTTGGCATATCCGGTGCGGTACAGTTTGCCGCAGGCATGAAGTCCTCGGACTGCATTGTTGCCGTCAATCCGGACAGCACCGCACCGATTTTCAACATAGCCCATTACTGTGTTGTGGGCGACGCAGCCGAGATCGTTCCCAAGCTCATCAACAGCATAAAGGAGAAGGCGTGATGTACAACAAAATCAATGAACAGGATATCAAAGCGCTTCGCACCATCGTCGGCGAGGGCGATGTGCTTGCGGGGGACGCGATCAGTCCCGATTATGCCCACGACGAGCTTGGCGGTATTGAAAGAATGCCGGATGTGCTCGTCAGAGTACAATCGACCGAGCAGATATCCGCGGTGATGAAGCTGGCCTACGCGCGGTCGATTCCCGTCACGGTCAGAGGCAGCGGTACGGGGCTTGTAGGCTCGGCAGTGCCGATTGAGGGCGGTATTCTTCTGGAGACGACAAAAATGAACAAGATCCTCGCGCTTGACCGCGACACGCTCACCGTTACGGTGCAGCCCGGTGTGCTTCTGATGGAGCTTGCGGCATTCGCGGAGGAGAATGATTTTCTGTATCCGCCCGATCCCGGTGAAAAATCTGCGACCATCGGCGGCAATATTTCCACGAACGCAGGCGGGATGAGAGCCGTCAAATATGGCGTTACACGCGATTATGTACGCTCACTCACCGTCGTTATGCCAAACGGCGAGATACTCAAGCTCGGCGCGACGGTAGCCAAAAATTCCTCGGGCTACAGCTTAAAGGATCTTGTCATCGGTTCGGAGGGAACACTTGCTATCATCACCGAGGCAGTGCTGAAGCTGATCCCGCTGCCTAAGTGCTCTGTGAGCCTTCTCGTTCCCTTCCCCGATATGAAGCGTGCGATCGAAGCAGTGCCCCTGATCTTTGCCTCCAAAATCATGCCCACCGCGATAGAGTATATGTCGCGTGACACGATCCTCTTTTCGGAAAGCTACCTGGGCAAGAAATTCCCCGACACCAGGAACGACGCATACATACTCCTGACCTTTGACGAGAATTCCGATGCACAGGTCGAAGCTGACATGAGCGCGATTGCGGAGCTCTGCCTCTCCATCGGCGCGCTTGATGCGTATATCGTGGACACCGAGGAGAGGAAGAAGGCGGTCTGGTCTGCCAGAGGCGCATTCCTTGAAGCGATTAAGGCTTCGACCACCGAGATGGACGAGTGCGATGTTGTTGTTCCCGTCAACAAGGTTGACGAATTCATCAAGTTTACGCACACGCTGGCTGACGAGCTCGGTGTGCGGATTCCCAGCTTCGGCCATGCCGGTGACGGAAATCTG
>JAFQMR010000163.1 GCA_017396175.1 Clostridia bacterium | reverse complement strand
GCACAGGGCTGTTCTTGTTTACGATTCCTTTTGCAGTACACGGACGATCTCGCCGATATAGATACGGTGATAATCGCGGCCGTTGTAGTTTCCCTCCAAGGTCTCGTCAAGGAACGCGGCGGGATCCATATCCTGCTTGTAAAGCGTCTTACAGATCAGCACCAGCGATGCTTCTTCGAAATACGGTGCTTCGCTGTCAAAGCACGGTGTCAGCCCCGTCGCCGCACACTTGTCGCCGTCGCGTCCCGAATGGCGGCCGCAATAGGTCAGCGCCTCACGGTAAGATTCGTCAAAAAAGCACAGCGCGTAGGTATCCCCTTGCTCGAGGAATTCATAGGTATAGCGCGAGGGACGAACATAGATCGTCGATACCTTCTTATTCCACAGCACGCCGAGTCCGCCCCAGCTGGCCGTCATCATATTGTGCGACTGCGCATTCCCTGCCGAAATCAGCATCCAGTCCTTCCCGATTTTTGTAAACACATCGCCGCCCATCGCTTCGGGGGCAATATCCCTAAAATTAGCCATCCGTACTCTCTCCTTTGCGGATTTTTACTATAGTATAGCACACAAGTGCAAATTATGACAAGGAAAATCTCCATACAAAAAGAGGACGGGATCCCCCGTCCTCTTGTCTTCTTTCTCCCTGTTTTTACACTTCGGCGATAACCTCAACCTCGACAAGCACACCCTTCGGGAGTGCGGCCGCCGCCACGCAGGAACGTGCGGGTTTCCCCGTAAAGTACTTGCCGTAGATGGCGTTAAACGCCGCAAAATCGCTCATATTCTGCAAGAAGCAGGTGGTTTTGATCGCCTTGTCATAGGATGAACCCGCCGCCTTGAGCACCTCGCCGAGGTTCTTCATCACTTGCTCCGTCTGCGCTTCGATGGTGGTTGCCTCCACCTCGCCGCTCTGCGGATTGATGGCGATCTGTCCCGAAGTAAACACCAGCGAACCGCTGACGATCGCCTGCGAATAGGGCCCGATAGCCGCCGGAGCCGCATCGGTATGAATCGTGGTAGCCATAAACATATCTCCTTTTTATTTGATGATTTTATATCCTGCTTCGGTAAGCGCCGTACGGATCTGCTCAACGTGCGCGTGGTCGCGCGTTTCCAGCATCAGGCGCAGGTAGCACGCATTGATATCGGTATCCAGATCGGTACGGTCGTGATTGACCGCCACCACGTTACCGCCCGCCGCCGCGACGATATCCGACACGCCGCGCAGCTGACCGGGCTTATCCACAAGCTCGACGGTGATATCCGCCGAGCGTCCCGTTTTCAGCAGACCGCGCGAAATCACGCGCGACAGGATGGTCACGTCGATGTTACCGCCCGACACGAGGCACACGACCTTTTTCCCCGCCACGGGCACCTTGTCAAACAGCACCGCCGCCACGGCCACGGCACCCGCGCCCTCGGCAATCAGCTTTTGCTGTTCGATCAGCGTCAGGATCGCCGTCGAGATCTCATCGTCCGTTACGGTAACGACCTCATCGACATAGTCACGGCACAGCTGATAGGTCAGCTCGCCCGCCTTCTTGACGGCAATGCCGTCCGCGATCGTCTTCGCCGACGGCAATGCATCGGGGCCCTGCTCCTGCAGGGCGTGTACCATCGAAGCGGCACCCGCCGCCTGCACGCCGTACACCTTGCATTGCGGACGCAGGCACTTGATCGCGTAAGCCACACCCGAAATCAGTCCGCCGCCGCCGATCGGCACCACAACCGCATCCACATCGTCAAGCTGTTCGAGGATTTCAAGGCCGATCGTACCCTGTCCCGCGATAACATCCTCATCGTCAAACGGATGAATAAAGGTATATCCCTTCTCGTCCTTCAACTGTAACGCACGGGCATACGCATCATCATACACGCCCTTGACAAGCTCCACCTTCGCGCCGTAACGCTTCGTAGCCTCCACCTTGGAGATCGGAGCGCCGTCGGGCAGGCAAATGAGCGACGGGATGCCGCTTTTGGTGGCCGCCATCGCTACGCCCTGCGCGTGGTTGCCTGCCGAGCACGCCACCACGCCCCGTGCACGCTCCTCCTCATTAAGCTGAGAGATCTTGTACGCCGAACCGCGCACTTTGAAGGAGCCCGTGATCTGCAGGTTTTCTGTCTTCAGATACACCTCGGCATCCTTACGGATCTGCGGCGCAAAAATCAGATCCGTCTGACGGATGACATCCTTGAGAACATATTTTGCGTGATAGATCTTGTCGAGTGTCAGCATTGCTGTTCGCCTCCGAAAAAAGATTTAAAAAAAGAGCCTTCGCCCATATGGACGACAGCTCTCGGCTCTCGTGTGTAAACCACCATACTACCATCTGACAATGTGAGCTCCGATAACGGAGAGCAACCGTATCCACCTACCAACGCCGAAGGGCGTGTTCAGCGATCTGTTCGAGGGTGATGGTCCCTGTTGATCGTCCCCTCTGCCGCCTCGCACCACACGACGGCTCTCTGAAAGAACGGGAAGATCGGACGTCCCTGTCAGTACATTTGAACAATATAGACTCAGCATACCGCTTTTTTTACGATTTGTCAAGCATTTTTTCTTCGGAACCCTTCGACATCCTGCATCATATCGTAAAGAGAAGGTATTCTGTATAAGGAGGGGATGCACCTATGCACACCACCGAACCCATTCGATTTTTCTTCGGTGCCAACACACCGCAAGGCTTTTACGGCTTTCACGAAACCGACCTCTACGATGCGCGAGACGGTTGGATCGCTTTTTTGATCAAAAGCGGCGCGGGAACCGGAAAATCCACCTTTATGCGCCGACTGTGGAACACGGCGTATAACAAAGGGATCGTCGGAGAAGCCATCTGTTGTTCGTCGGATCCCGCGTCACTCGACGCGATTCGCTTTCCCGCTCAAAAGGTTTGCGTCATCGACGCCACCGCCCCGCACATCCTCGAGCCGGTCGCTTACGGCGAATGCGAACAGCTTGTTCCGTTTGGTTGCTGCCTGAAATCGTCTCTCTGCGAGGACACGGCCTCCTGGTTTGAGGAAGCCGATGCCTGTGCCGCGGGACACGCACGCTGCTGTCGGCTGATGGGAGCCACCGCAGGGCTTCTTGAAAACAACCGTCGCTTGCAGGACACCGCCCTGCGTCACGACAAGATCGCGACGACCGCGCGCCGTCTTGCCGAAAAAGAGTTCGGTGTCGCCCGTCGACACGGCGGACATGAACTACGGCGATTCCTGTCGGCCGTCACACCGCAGGGGCACCTGTTTTTAGCCGACACCGTCACCGCGCTTTGTCCGAAGTTGTATGTCCTGGAGGACGAATACGGCGCGGCGGCCTCGCGGTTTCTCACGGTACTTCGCGAGGAGCTTCTCACGCGCGGGAAAGCGCTTATCACCTGTCCGTGTCCGCTGGATCCGCACCGCAAGCTCGACCACCTGCTGGTGCCGTCGGAAGGCGTCGCCTTTATCACGGCGAACAGTTACCACAAGCTCGGCGGTCCCGTCTACCGTCGCATTCACGCCGCCCGCTTTACGGAGGGCGGTTCTCTTCCCGCCTCCAAACAACAGCTTCGTTTCAATCGTCGGGCGGCTTCGGAGCTGTTACGGGAGGCCGCCGCGCATGCCGCCGACGCAAAGACACATCACGACCGTATGGAGGCGCGTCACACGGCGCATATGGACTGGGAGCTTTGGAAACAGCTTGCCGCCGACGCGGAGGAACGATTTGTTTCCGTGCTGGAGGCACGCACCGCACAGAATCATTGACGGCGGAAAGGTTTTGTGATATAGTTAATGATGTATGATTTCGTTTTTAAAGGACGTGTCAAAGCTTATGAAACGATCTTGGAGATTTTTCCCCGCGCTGTGGGCCGCCAAGCTCACCACCGTGATTCTGAAGCTGTTCCGCCGCAACGCGACGCATCTGCCGGGGCTTGTGGCTTTAAAGCTCTGCCCCACCTTCCTCGGCTGTGTGGAAAAGCCGAAGACCATCATCGCCGTCACAGGAACCAACGGCAAAACCACCGTCTGTAACCTGCTCGATGATATTCTTCCCGACTGCGGCATTGTACCGCTGAACAACCGCACGGGCAGTAACGTCGACGGCGGCATCATCACCACCTTCCTGCACGCCTGCAACCTGAGAGGCCGCGTCAAGGCGGAAATGGCGGTCATTGAGGTGGATGAACGCAGTGCGATGTTTGTCTTCAAATATATGGAGCCCGACTATCTCGTCGTTACAAACCTGTTCCGCGATTCCTTTAAGCGCAACGCGCATTCGGAATTTATCACGGATATTCTCAACCGTGCCATCCCGCAAAAAACCAAGCTCATTGTCAACGCAGATGACCTGATCAGCAGTCATCTTGCCCCCGCAAACCCGCGCGTGACCTTCGGCATCGCGCATCGCGAGGACGACTGGGAGGTGCCGCAGAACATCGTATGCGACATGGTTGCCTGCCCGCACTGCAACACAGCCCTGCAGTACGATTTTGTGCGCTACAATCACATCGGACGCGCGCATTGCCCGTCGTGCGGCTACGGCTCACTTCCCGTAAACTATGAGATCACCGCGGTCGACACAGACGCACAGACGCTCACCCTTCGCACCAAAGACGGCGAGGAGCGGTACCGTATGCTCGGTGAAAACATCACCGACTGGTATAATACCCTTGCCGCCGTCACGATGCTCCGCGAGTTGGGAATTGATGCGAACGCCATTGAGCTCTCCCTGCAAAAGCGCGAGATCGTCAGATCCCGCTTTGAAAAGATCACCGTCGGTGACAAGGCGATCACGATGCAGCTGGCTAAGGGACAGAATCCCATCGCCTGCTCCCGCGCTTTTGACTTCATCCGCCGCTGCGAGGGCAACAAGGCCGTTATCCTGCTGATCGAAGACTTCTTTGACGCAAAGCACACCTCCGAAAATATCGCGTGGCTGTATGACGCGGATTTCGAGTTCCTGTGCGGTGAGCAGATCCCGCAGATCATCATTGCGGGTGTGCGTGCGGCAGACTTCCGCGTACGCCTGTTGCTCGCGGGCGTTCCCGACGAGCGTATTCTCTGTATGCGTGAGGAGGCCGCCACCGCCGATGCGGTTGATTTTGAACGCGTAGACAACGTGTTCGTGCTGTTTGACGTGTACACCGTCCCGTTTGCCCGGACGGTGCAGGAACGCCTTCTGGCGCGTCTGAACGGCACACAAGAGGAGGTGACGGTATGACCATCGAGATTTTGTTCCCCGAACACGCCAATCTGTTCGGCGATATGAGCAATATGCGCTATCTGCAGGCCTGCCTGCCCGACGCAGAATTCGTCCGCACCCCGCTTACAGAGGTGCCGTACTTTGTCAACCACGACGTGGATCTACTGTATATGGGCCCGATGACCGAGCGCATTCAACAGCAGGTCATTCTCGCCTTGATGCCGTACGCCGACCGCCTGCAAGCGATGATCGACGGTGGCACCCCGATGCTTTTCACGGGCAACGCGATGGAGGTGCTCGGTCACAATATCCAGCTTGAAAACGGCAACAGCATCCACGGTCTCGGCATCCTGCCACTGAACGCCAAGCAGGATATGCTCCATCGCTACAACGGCCTGGTGCTCGGGCGCTTTGCCCCTGTGCAATCGGATATTGTGGGCTTCAAAACGCAATTCACCTCCGCTACGGGCGACAATGCCGACTGCGCGTTTATAAAAACCGAACGCGGCATCGGCCTCAACAAGCAGTCCCACTACGAGGGCTTCTTTAAAGGGAATATGATCGCGACCTATCTGATCGGGCCGCTTCTCATCCTCAACCCCGCCCTGACACGTTGGCTGCTCGACACGATGGGCGCTTCGGATGTCCCGCTCGCCTTTGAGGAAGCGGTCAACGATGCCTACGCCCGTCGTCTTGCCGAATTCTGCGATCCGCAGGTGGACGTGGAATACTGATATTCACAAAAAAGCGCCCCTGTCTGTGTGACAGGGGCGCTTTGTTATGTGTTTTTATTACGGGGCCGCAATGGTCGCCATATGACCGACCGTGCCGGCGGACATCGGCATCAGCACATAGCTGAAGGTGATCTGCTTGGCGGTATGCGCGGGGACGGTCACCTCATAGGTGTAGTTGTAGCCCGACCAGTCACCGCCGACAGGCATCGCGGTGTGAAGCACCTCACCCGTCTTACTATCGCGCACCATCGTCAGCAACGCGCCGTTATCCATATAGTGCAAGGTCACCTTGCGTTCTTTGTTTCCCTGGTTGATGAGGGAGAAATGCTCCTGATACTCGATCATCCAGTTCGCGGTATTCGCAGGGTTACCCGTGCCGTCGTTGTGGTCGTTGTCGATCACGCGCGTGACACCGTTCGTATCCACACAACGGAACTTCACAAGGTCGGTACCGACAGCACGGTTGACCTCACACGGATTGATGTTGGTGATCCACTCGGTCTTCCGCGAGTTTGTGTAGGAGTTTACCGTATATGCCGCATACGGTGTGCCCTTCACCGCACTGATGTTGGACGATGTGGGATAGCTGTTCTGATAGGTCACGGGGAGCATACCGCTGCCGATCTGATCGTTGAACACCCACTGGAAATAGCTGTCAATGACGCCCGCATGATCAGCAATACCTTTATACTGCACACCGAAGCTTTCGCCCGTTTTGGAGTTGGTATCCACACGGTAGCCCGTTTCGGCGGGATTCGCCGCCACCTGCGAGGTGCGGCGGTAGCAGTACAGTGTACCCGTCACTTCGCCGCCCGTCACCGTAAACTTGACAACGGCATTGGCACAGGCGTTTCGCGCGATCGTCATATTGGCCGTACTGCCGACATTGATGTTACGGTAGGCATCGCTCGAGGTGCCGCCGACAACATAGAACGCCTTACCCGCGGGCAGACGGTAGGTGATCGGCTGGAACACGCGAGGCGTGTAGCTTTCAAACAGGTAATTCGCGTTGTCATAGGTACCCTGCGGCGCGAACGAGGTGTTATAAAAATCGCACCACGCCTTTTGCCCGTACCACGAGCCGCTCGTCTGATAACCGACGTTCGTGACGGTGACATACACATCCTCGGTGCCTTCGTTCTTAAGCTGATAGCCGAGATAGAGCGAATAGCTTGAAATATTCGAATGCTCAAAGGTGACAAACACATCGTTTTTCAGGCCCGTATTCCGCAGAAGCGCATCGCCCACCGAGGAATTGTCCAGCATCTCGGGGTTATTGCAATAGATATACGTGCCGTTTTCACGCGGCTTGTATTCAAGATCCGAGGCGGCAATGATGTAGCCCGCGTTGTTGTTGAGCGAGATGTTGCTGACGTCGGCAGGCGTGGCCACTTCGTTGGGCAGGGTGACCTGATGGTTGTTTGCCACCACACTCAGCTCAAAGGAGGCATTCGCATAACTCGTCGTGATCGTCAGCGTATAGCCCGCATTCGCCTGTAACGATGCATTGACGGTGGTCGTGCCCGAAGCGACCAGCACACCGCGCGAATACAGCTTGATGGAGGACGCGCTGCTGCAGGTCAGCGTATACGTATCGGTATAAGGCGCGTAGACATTGTAGCTCCGCGAAGCCGACGAATCGGTCACATCGGAAATGCTCGACAGACGGATCGCGTTGCTGGTCAGCGTCACCGTGTTGTTACCCGCGAGGATCTCCGCCAGCATCATACGCACGTCGGTGGTATTTTTCTTGCCGTCGCCGTTGCGGTCTGCCAGATCGCCGAGCGGCGTGTTCGGCTCGGTGCCGTCCAGCAGAGCCGACAGCACGGTACGGGCGTCACCGGTATTAAAGGTGTACTCATCCGCCGACACTGCTGTCGGGAACGACACCCCCATACACAAGGTGCTCACGCACAGCACGTACGCCAGCAACCTCTTAAACCCTTTGAACGAATGCATAGTGAAACCTCCTGTGATCTCCCTTTGAAACGATTTTTGACACATTGCATAAATCTATATCACAATCAAATCTAATTATAATTGATTTGTCAATTTCTGTCAAGGGAGTTCACACAGATTTCACGTTGCATCAAGCGAAAAGAGGAGCCGCCCGGCTCCTCTTTTTATCGCTGTTCTTCAAGCCGTGCCACCACAGCGTCATACAGCTCACGGTCGATGCGGAAGACCTGCCCCTTACAGGAGACGTATCCGCCCCATTTCAGGCTCAGATGCACCGTCATACCGTTATCAAGATGCAGATCCATCACGTAGGATGCCTGCGCCTTGCTTTGCAGCTCCTCCGTCAGCTCCGCTTCGCACAGCGCCTCCAAAAATCGCACCGTCAAGGGATCCTCCACCGCCATCGTCATCGTCGGATACAGCCCGTCGAGCGCCTCACGATAGGTCTGTGCACGTACCTCAACGGTGCGTTCGCACACGGCATACCGCTCGTCAAACAGCTCCCTGCCGTTTTCGGCAACGGGGAGATCTTGTGCCGCGAACAACAGGTACTGCCCATCTGCATACCGCATCAGCACAAACTCGGACGGCTCCATCCCGGGGACGGCAAACAGCACCCCTGCGACATCCTCCCGTCCGCCTTTCGTG
>JAFQMR010000162.1 GCA_017396175.1 Clostridia bacterium | reverse complement strand
CTCATCACGGATCGGCATTTCGAGAATGGACAACATTTCCGCAAAGTAATATTCGACACGGGCGATGTTCATTTCGTCGAGCACCATCAGGTAGGTATCGTCATTATACCCCGCCTCATAGATCTTTTTGAGCATTTCGGTTTCGTTAAAGCGCTTCGTAAATTCGTTGAAGTAACCGAACAGCTCGGTACGATCACGCCACGACGGCTGAACGGGAGCGATCATCGTGTCGTTCATCACAAACTTACCGAACGCGTAAGCCAGCGACGTTTTACCGGTACCGGAAATACCTTGCAGAATGATCAGACGCGTGGCACCGAATGCCGACACAAACAGCCGGATGATATTTTTGCTGTAATACAGTCCCATCTTGGAGCACGCGAAGTTGCGGAAACGGTCGCACAGCTCTTCAAGCGTAAAGTCCGTCTCATAGACAGGCGGGACATAATTTTCGAACGCGCGATCCACCGCCGCCAATTTGTAGAAACGACCGTCGAAATCGGCGCCCTCGGCATCTCCCTCTTCTTCCTCGAGAGCCGCCGCTTCTTCAGGCTTCAGTCCGAGCTGAGAAACCTTCATCGCCATAATACGCTCTTTTTCGGTCGTAAGCTTCACGACCTGGCGGTTCAGGTTGCCGATTTCTTCGAGCATATCCTCTTTGGAGACAAGCGTCTCGCGGAAGCGGATATACTTACGGATCAGAAGATAAATCAACCACGCAAGACCGAGCAGCAGACCGAATACCACGATGATCGTCAGGATCGCAAAGATCCAGTCAAGCACCGAGAACTGCTGATAATGCTTTTGGAACACCTCGATATATGCGGGAATGTTGAAAATTCCGACAAACCCGACGATACCGTTCCAGAGGCTTCCGAAAAACACCGTCAAAAAGTCATACAGGAAGGGCGCGAATGTTTCCATGAAGGTCACCTACTTTTCTCATATTTTCTAAACTCAAATTTAAAACGAATGTATTACTAACCGTTATTCCTCGGAGGGCGGATCCGCTGTATCCGCCGCAGGATTATCCGCCTGTGCTTTCGCTTCGGCCTCTTCCTTCGCCTTTTGCTCGGCAAGGTATTCCGCGATCACGCGATCTTTTTCAGCCTGCACCATATCCAATTGTTTCTCTTGGTGAACCTTCATCGCCATGCGGATAACAACGATCAGTTGCCACACAAAGATGATCGCCACAGGAATCACAACGAAATAGAGGATCATGTCCTTGTAGTTCGGAATACGGATGCCGGTCCAGGTACCGATCACATCGGCAGGCTTAATGGGTTCCTGATAGAAAATGTTCATCGGATCCTGGTCGACAAGATCGTTGTTATCACCCTTTGTGTGATAAACGACCGAACCGTCTGCCTGCGGGACGATCTCTACGACACGGTGGGTGATGATCTCCCTTTCCCCTTCGCCGTCAATATTCCCGAAGAAGGTGATGACATCCTCAACCTGAACGGTCGCGGTATCGACCTCCTGCACAATGATCATATCCCCGACAAGGATCGTATCCTCCATCGATTCGGACATAACCACCATCGGGTGAAAGCCGAAGATATTGGCACCCGTCGGCGAGAAGGAGGAGATCAGCATCACCGCCGAGATAAGAAGCACCAACACCAGAACGACAACCAGCAACACGTTGCCGATCTTAGAAATGATATTTTTCAATATAACACATCCTTTAAGGCAGAATACGATATATACTCTCTCGGCATCAAAAACAGCCAAGTAATAGTCTATGTAAATGCACCTTGGTGAATAGGCGAACGATTAAAACGAGCGGAAAAACCGCCCAAGGGCGGGTGCGGCAAGGTGCCGCACCCGCACCGAAGGGAAGCTACAAAGGTGGTTTGCAGTTCAGAGTCACTAAACTGTTAAAAGGCCTGAAAATGTTTCAGCGAAGAAAATTACGCAGCGTAAGCAAAGTTCAGGTCAAACTTGTACTCCTTCAGCGAAAGAGCATTCTTGTTGACGCAAGCGGGATCCTTACCTTCGACCCACACGCAGAACGTAACCGCGCCGTAGTAGCCGTTGCCGTCCGCAAAAGCGGTCAGATCGCCGGACTTCACAACAACGCCGGTGTAGTTGCCGTTGGTCACAGTGCCGTCAGCAGCCTTCACGCCGAGACGAAGAGCATCAACGACGCTCGCCGTACCGGTGCCGATGTACTCGAAATCAGAGAAAGACAGGTTGACATCCTGCAGCTTCGTGGTACGAACATAGACGGTGAATTCCGCCCAGCCTTCAGCCGTATCAACCAGAGTGCCTTCATAAACGCCGGTGTCAACAACGACATCGTCACGAACTTCCGGAACCTGGAAGTTACCGTCGCAGATATTGGTCGTCTTCGGAGTCACGTCGGAGATGTACTCTTCGATCGCGTTTGCATCCTTAAAATCAGTCTGAACAAGGGTGGTCTTCCACAGGTCGGAGCCGGAGTTCGCGGTCGCCGCGCTGTCAGCCGAAATCTTAATATCAGACTGCGCCTGAACCTTCAGAATGATGTCGTCAACCATCGCATTTTCAGCAGCGGTGAACCACGCGAAGGTCGCAGTGGACAGAGACAGTGCGCAAACGCAGAGAACAGCGATCGACGCGATCAGGGATCTTTTGCTCGTTTTCATAATTGGTTTCCTCCTAAATTAAATTTTTTAATGTATACCTTAAATGTGTCAATGAATAAAGCGGGAGATACGCTGAAGCTGAGCCGTATCAGAATTCGGTTGTGATAACCCTAGCTCAAAGTAACTTTAAGCTGTGAGTCTTTTCTCCTCGTTTTGTTTCAGAGAGAAAACAAACAGTGACTCTGAAGTTACAACAACCGCTTTGTGAAGTCGGTTAGACCGATACGGCGTCTTCGGGATCAAGGACCTCAAAAAACATACTCATTTTCAGTTCACCTCCTAAAATATCATTGACACATTCGGGGTCCTCCCCTTCCAGCCACACAACCACCGTGTACTTATCCACTTCATCGACCTTAAAGTCGGAGCGGACATAGTCGCAGATGGTGTTCGGATCAACAAACGGGGTCGTCTCAAATTCGGGATCGACTTCCGGGTTGCCGTCTGCGGCCGGTTTGGCGTAAACCTCGAAGTCCTCGTTGCGATAAAGCTGGACGCGAACCGCGTGGTCTACATTCAGTTTGACATAGTTGATATCGATGTACGCACGGTAATCGATATCCTCCTTGCCCGTGTTTTTTACGTAGAACGTATAGCACAGGTAATTATCTCCGTTATGGGAGCCATCCGTCTCGGTAAGATCGTCGGGCAACCATGCATAAGTAATATTATCCATTTGTTCAACAGCATCCGCATCAAGGAGCGCTGTCATCTCGGCGAAATCCGCTGTTTCGGAAAGGATCAAGCCGCGATGACCATCAGACGAGCTGACTGTAAACCGTCCGGCACCGTTCGAAAACAGCGAGAATATGTACATCAGCAAAACAATGAGAAACAGTGCAAGCACGATCATCGCCGCAATGCGGATCATCATCTGCAAGCGCATAACCTGTTTGCCGGTTCGTCTTACAGTGTACTTGTGCATCGGGTTAAAATCCACATTGCCGTGCTCGTCGAGCGGAATCTTCCGCTCCCGTTTTTTCGCCATCGGACTCTCCTCCTTTCTTTGAACAAAAATCAGAACATCTGCGCCTCACGTTCATACATTCCGAAGAAGGTGCCCTGCATCAGCGAGCAACCGATCGACTGGAACGCAGCCGTATGTTCTTTGGAATCCACGCCCTGTGCGATCAGCTGTGCACCGAGCTTCGTTGCGAGCTCCGAAAAGGTATTCGCAATATCCTTCGTGCGCTCGTCGGCAAGCAGCAGGTCGGCAAAGGCAGGATCAAAAATCAGGTAATCGGGATGCAATTCCGAAAGCTGCATCAGCGAAAGACCTTCGGCACCGACACCGCTGATCGCGATCTCAATACCTGCTCCGTGGATCGCGTCGATTGCCGATTTGATGCTGTCGGCGTGATCAATGAGATCCTGAGAACGAAGCACCACACAGACGGAAGAAGGAGTCATCGACGCCTTCTCCATCTGGCGGGTAAGGTTAGAAAGAAAATAGCTTTTGCACGCGTACTTCGCCGAAACCGGCATAAACATATGCGTGATCGTACGGCCTTTCTCGGTTTGTCGGCGAATCATATCCGACATTTCAACAAAGGACCATTTTCCGAGCTCAACGATCTGATTCGAACGTTCCGCGATCGGAACAAACAGATCCGGCGTCAGCGTACCGAGTTTTTTATCGTTGATGCGCGTCTGTGCTTCAAAGCCATACAGCGATGCATCAATCGAATCGTACACCTGGCGGTATACAAGCTCGATCGGAGGCGGAGCTTTCGGCTTTTTCCGAGAAGCAACGGATGCAGGCAACTCCTGCGTTTCGGTTGTTTTTACGTCCTCGCTCATTGAAAAAGCCTCCTTTCGATAACATTAGGTTGTTTTGTGAAATCAGAACGAAATGGTTACATAGTCGCTGTAGCGCAACGTATACGCACCGGTGTCAAGATTCTTGACGATCGCATATCCGCGCACAAAACGAGCCATACCGGGAGCAAAATCCACGTCCACCGTAAATTGTCCCGTACTGCTGTTCCAGGCCTGTGCGGCATAGATGCTCGATTCGGGAGAATCGAAGCTCGGCACCTTTACACGAGACGGACGAACCGCCATAACGATGCCGCAACCGACAAGCATTTCGTTGTCAGCCGTAAAGACCTGACCTGTGACGGAAGCAGTATGAACGTCGGTCGTCCTGTCAAAGGACACCGCATATTCGTTTACAATCACACCGGTCGCATCCGAACAGCTATTTGCATTCGGCGTGCAGATCAGCTTAATATCTACCGAAGTAATAAAACGATAAATATTGCTCATCCCAAGGCAAACCGTGGATCCGTCACGCAACAGCATCTCCCAATGATAACCGCTCGGTGCTACCGCTTCCAAAAGCTGTCCGTCCTCGAGCGACCAGTAGCACACGATCTCGCTCATGCCCTCGGCATCATTGATGTTGCTGAGTGCCACCGAATCACCGAGAATGTTGCCGGAATTGACAGCACGCAGATAGAAACCGCTTTCATCTCCGGCGATACCCGCGTTTTCATCCGCACGTTGGAGCCATACAATCGAGTGGCAATCCTCCGCGGTTTTATACGGATCGAGTGTCACCTCGGCGGAAGCGTTAAACACCGCCGTAACCTCTGCATCACCAAACACAGATACCGCATAATCCCGTGTATTTGTCAGCAACTGTCCGTTTGCACCGTACCAGCCGTCAAAGCCATCGCCGACTGCCGACAACAGTACTTTATCGCCGAACAACACATCGGTATAGGTTTTTGTAGCAGAAACCGTTTCCGCCCTTTCAGGATACATAACAGCGACGCTGCCGCTTCCGTTCAGCGTGAGCTTGAAGCTGAGGGTATTGGTGCTCGCAAATACGGGATAGATAGTCTTTGTTGCATCTGTCAACTGATACGAAATATCCCGACGATTCTGTACAAAACCGTCCACCTCTGTCGGACTCCAGGAACCGCCTTTGTTCGTAGACGAATACTGCTTATCGTTGGTAGCGTTCGGATTCCACCACACAACCGACGAAGAAGAATTGCCCGTGAACGACCATCCAAGGAAGGTCTTTTCGGGATTGTGAGCATCAGCCGAGTTGACAAGCTGATCAAGCGACAGATTAACGACCTGACCGAAATTCACATCCGAAACAGTTTCGTTCACGGTCGCGCCCGCCGCATTTACAACTTGTGCCTGTGCACGCATCGACTCGTCGGTATTGTCTTTGCCGCCGATGGCGAGATAATTAAAGGTGGCTTCGGTACCGCTGTTCGCGGTATACAGACGAATACCTGTGATCCGTACCCCGGTCACCGTAGCATCCGCGGGAACCTCTCCGCTTGAGATCGCGTCCTGAAGCGCATCGCTGTACCACTCATACAAGTTGAGATAACCGGAGCGAGAACCGCTTTGGAACGCAGGACGCGGGATACTGCCGTTGTCAAGATCGTTCGAAGAATGAAGCTTTCCGTCGCGGGCATCAAAGAACGTCGACCATTTCGACGGATGGAATAAACCCGATTTCTCCGAGCTGGTATACATGACCGAACACCAAATATTAAACGTGGCAGACGATTCCGCGTTCTGGGAAATACTGTAATATAAGTATTGCTGATCG
>JAFQMR010000016.1 GCA_017396175.1 Clostridia bacterium | reverse complement strand
TTTGCCCATATTCGCGCAAGCGAATATTTCACATTTGCGAAGCAAATATTTCATAGCGAAGCTATTTCACTTGCCCGCAAGGGCAAATTTCATTGAAAAGAACCCTCTTTTGTCCGTAGACAAAAGAGGGTTCTTTTCTGGTGCCGCTGACCGGGATCGAACCGGTACGATATTGCTATCGAGGGATTTTAAGTCCCTTGTGTCTGCCAGTTCCACCACAGCGGCGCAGTGCATTGGCACATGTTGTATCATACCGCATTTTCGGCATTGTGTCAAGTGCCGACGGTGTGACGGCTGTATTTTTCTTTCGTGGCGAGACCGCCGCGGATATGGCGTTCCGCCTTGTTCAGCTCGAGCACCTTGCGTACCGCCGTAAACAGCGACGGTTGCAGACGTCGAAGCCGTTCGTTGACGTCCTTATGCACCGTGCTTTTGCTAACACCGAAATGCGTTGCCGCGGCACGCACCGTCGCCCCTGTTTCCAGTATATATACCGCCACGCGTTTGACTCGCTCCTCATCTACACCCTTCACGCGGCTCTCACTCCCCTTTCCCGATGTTACCCTATAGGTATGAGAGCTGCGAAAAAAATATACATAAACGGTAACGACCTCCTGCGATCCGTTTACGGATGCCGAAAAAAAAAGCACTTTTGTCACAACGGACAAAAGCGCTTTTTTAAAGGTCTGTTCCCCCGTCAGGACGCCTCCTTCGGGGCGGTCATCCAGTAAAGCCCTGCCAGCAGATAGAACTGCATCAAGAAAAACTCGTCAAAAAACAGAATATCGATCGACATCCACGGGCCTAACACGCCGACGAGCAGGATCACCACACAGATCCACGACTGCGCCTCCAGCCGACGCGAAGAAAACGTCGTACGGTAATAGCTGACAAACCAACCGACAAGAAGTCCGATGCCCACGATACCGAACTGATACACAAGCTGGAGCACCGTGTTGTGCGAACCCCAGCCCGTATGCTTCACGTTGGTGAAGCCTTGCCCGATCAGCAGTGTCTTCGCATCCTCCGAGAACAACTGAGCATAGCTTTCCCAGATTTCCGAACGTCCCGTGGTCAGGTCGGACAGGTTGGTGAAATCGCCGAAGCGGATCTGAATGACGCTGATCAGATCCGAAAACAATTCCGACGTCAGCAAAAACACGATCGCAAACACCACGCCGAGAATGACCGACAGCTTCAGCGACATCTTGCCGCGCATAAACAGCGCCTGCATCACCAGCAGGAACGCCAGACATACCAGCAACAGCACAAACGCCTTGGAGGCGGACAGCAAGCCGCAATACACCAGCACAACGGCAAGCAGGATCAACCACACCCGTTCCTTCGCCTCGGTCTTTTTCATCAACAGCATCATAACGCCCGCCAACGCCGCCGTGATGTGTGCCGAATAGAAATTCGGGTCGCCGTAGTATCCGGACAAACGGGTGATGTCGCGGAACGAATACACGTCGATGTATTTGGCGATATTCGGATAGATCACCAGATACTGTGCCGTCAGCGCCGCCACGATGATGCCGACGGACAACAACACCGTCAGATAACGGAAATCGTAATTGCGGTCGATCTCCTTCATCAGAAGCGGGAACAGGAACAGCAGTGCCATAAACATCAGGTAGCTGTTGTCAAACGAATACGCCGACAGGAGCTTGGAAAACACCGTCAGCAACAACGCCCCTGCGGAAAACAGGATGTAATACCGATGGATCAGAAACCGTTCCTTCAGCCAATAAATGCCGCACACCATCAGCAAGGCGAACGTGAAAAACGACAGCGAGCCTTGACTGATCTTCAAAATGGTAGACCATGGGAGGAAGAACATCAGCACGGGAGCGGCATAGCCCTTAAAGGCGGCATAGCCGACCAACAGCATAAACGCTCCCAGACAAAACATAATGAAAGCAGAGTTGCCGATCACCTGCGCGGTGCAAAGCGACAAGGCTTCCGCAACGCAGAGGATCAACAGCAACGAATCGCGACTTACCTTTACCACAGCGCTTATCTCCCTCCTTCCCCATCGATCAGCGTCGCGAATTGCCGCAACGCCTCGGCGTTATCGAACGTCGTTTCGGATAACCTCTGTGCCTTGTCACGCAGCAGAGACGGCGTTTGCAGAAGCTTGTAAAGCCCCTCGGCGATGCCATCCACCGTGTTGTCACACACCCAGCCGAAGCCCGTGTCGGCGACCATATCCTTTGCTGAGGAGGTCTCCGTTGTCAGGATCGGTGTGCCGAGACACGCCGCCTCGTCGATCACCAGCGGTGCCGCCTCACTCAACGACGGCAACAGCAAGAGATCCGCCGCCTGCATATAGCCGTAAGGATTGGCAAGTTCTCCGCACAGCGTCACATCGTTCTCCAATCCGTGGGCGGCAATCGTTTCGGTCAGCAGACCGCGTTCGATGCCGTCACCGATCACGTAATACCGCCATTGTCCGTGCGAGTCGCCGAGAGACGCCATCGCCTCCACCGCGCGAGGGACGCCCTTTTCGCGTCCGAGGCGTGCCACCGTAACGATGTTGAGCGCATCCGGGGCAAGTGTTTCGGGCGCCTGCGCCGCCGCGGCGCGGATCGCCTCGAAATTGTGGCAGTTCCGCACCGTCATCACCTTGTGAGCAAGCGACGGACAAGCCGACACAAAGGACCGCGCACAGCCGTCCGAGCAGGCGGCAATACGGTCAAACCGTGCGTACTGCGCCTCATTGGTCGGCGTATCGGCACCGCAACGGGCATAGTCGCAATGCAACACCGTGACGCGGGCCGTCGCCGTCACGTGGCGTAACACAAAGTCGTTACAGCCGCCGTAAAAGATCTTGTCGCCGCCGTTGTGCAGATACGACACCGCCGCATCGTAGCCGCGAAGGCGGCGCTGACCGAGTCCCATCAGCTTCACCGCCGCACGGCGACCGCACAGCTTGGTGACAGCGGCAAAAAAGCCACGGCAAAGCGTCCGCCACGGATGCCCCGCCGTGTCATGCGCGGTCATCCCGAGATAACGAAAGGCGGAGTTCGGCGTGATCACCTTGACGTCCGACGGGATCTCCTTCATCAGCTCTCCCGCCGCATGGAACAGGAGAAGCGTCACCTCATAACGGTCGTGGATACAGGAAAGCAGATTGATCAGCGCCTTCTGGACGCCGCCGATATGCATATTGTTATTGACGATCAACAGCTTCTTCAATCCACGTCACCTTCTTTGCTTACGATTTTTTAAACAGCCGACGCAGGCGGAACAGATACCACGTTCCCCTCTGCTTAAGGCGTTGCAGGGCGGTCGTCCGTACATACCGCCGATACGCCTCGTCTAAGCCGTGTGTCCGATAGGTCTCAAAAAAGCGTTCCCGCTTCGGAACGGGAGGCACCGAGCGCACGATCGCCGTGTTGTAAGGAACCGCCGCTTGCAGATCCACCGCCTTATACGTCGTCTGCTCCCGCACAGCCTCCCACAGCGCCTGTCCGCCTGATGTGTTGACGATCACCAGAGACACCCCGCGATCATCCCCGAACTGCGGATCGATGTGGGACAATCCCCAGAAATCCGCCAGCATCAGATCCGCATCGGCACGTGTATTCTTAAAGCGGCACGCATAGCACGACGGACGCAGGATGTAGTTTTTCAAGAAGCACTGCATATACCGATCCTGCCCGTGCTGTGAAGCGTAGCTCTGCCCGTTATCAAAGGATAACGCCAGCGAAAAGGCCTTCCAGCCGTCGCGCTTATCACGGAAGCGGGCATCGGTCGTCTTGGCACCGTGCTGTGCTTCCAGCAGAGAGCGGTATGACTCCCACACCGCAGGAGACGGCACACCGTGGCACACCACACTCACACACAGCAACCGCTCGTAAGGCGTTTTCAGGTAAGCGCGCATCGCGGCGATCTGACAGGGCGTACCGCTGAACAGCACCGTTTTGCCGCTTTTCAGCACGCTTTCCGCTTCGGCAAAGACCGTGTCTGTGCGGCTTTGCAGATATTTTGAGCCGTACAGGCGGTCAAGCGCCTTGCTGTCCCGCACAAGCTGATGCGTCAGCTCGCCGTCGGTATTCCAGGCCGCTCCCGCGACCGCTCCGCCCTCACGAAGCACCTGCTCCGCCAGCAGGCGGAAGATGCCGCCCGACGAGCTGCGGCTCCGCACCGCCTCGTCGCGGTTGTACGCCGCATACGCCGACGGCTCTGCCGTCTCGGCGGGTACCTTCAGCGCCGGACACACCGCGCGACAAAGGCCGCAATCGACACAGCATTCCGCGTCGATCTGCGGATAGCGGAAGCCTTCGCTGTCCGCCGTCATCGTAATACAGGCACGCGGGCATCGGGCGGCACGCACACCGCATCCGACGCACGCTTGCTTTTCAATAATCGTGTTCATACCGACCCCCACGTTATCCGCCGAAACGGCGGCAGGTGCGTTTATTTCCAAAGGTTTGCATTGAGATTGGCGTGCGAGTCGCGGTCGCTGATCTTGCGCGCAGGAACACCGCCCCACGTCGTACCTGCTTCGTCGATCGATTTCGTGACCACGGCGTTGGCGGCGATCGCCACATCGTCCGCCACGCAGACATCGCCGATGATCTTGGCACCCGACGCCAGAAAGACGCGGTCGCCGATACACGCCGCCTTATCCGACCCGTTGGTGGCACCGATCGTCACACCCTCGTGGATGCGGCAGTACGCGCCGACTCTTGCCGCTTTGGACACCACAATGGTGCCGTAATGCGCGATGGACAACCCCTTGTCAAACACATTCGGCGGAATCGAAAAGCCGAGCTTCAGCGACAGCCGATGGAACCGCCAGCGGGCATACAGCCGCGGCAACAGCGCCAGCCGTTTCATTCCGTCGGTGCGGTTGAGCTGGAATTCGTGGAGGCGCAGGGCGCGCTGAAATTTCCAGATCACGTCCCCGACGAGCTTCGCTTTTTCCGAGGAGCGACCGTTCGCTCTGGCATCTTCGCGGAGATACTCCGCCAGCTCGCGCTTTGTACGTATCATACGTTTCACCCTTATCTTGTTCGGAATCGCGCCGTGAGCTTACGGAGCGGCTTGAGGATCAATTGCTTTTCGTAGTCGTTCATACCGAACAGCCACATCGAGACGGCGTATACGATCACATACGCCGCACCGCACAGCAGGAACGTCCATACCGACTGCACCAAAAACGACAGTCCGACGCCTGCCGCCAGCGGAATCAGCAGTCCCTTGGCGCAGGACAGGATCTCCCGCCAGAACTCCTTCATATCGATGTTGCACTGCCGATGATAATACACGTTCATCACCAGACCGTTTCCGATCAGCATCGAAACCATCGTGGCAAACGCACAGCCGAGTGCGCCGTACGGCCGCACCAAAATCACGGAGGCGATCAGATTCAGCATCGCCATCCCCGCGTACACCAGACTGCGGAATTTGTGTTTGTTTTGTGCGCGCTGGATCTCAATGCAGATGTTCTGGATCAGCGCGATGAACGACGCCACGATCAGCATCACGACGATCCAATACGAATCGTCGTAGGTCACGAGGATCCCGAGCGCCTCATCGAACTTCGGCTTCGCCCAAAGATCGCCGATGAAATACTGACCGAAAAAGATCAGCCCTGTCGCGACCAGTGCCATCACCAGAAACTGGATCCGTCCGACACGGGTGACAAACGCCGTCAACACACGGCGTTGTGCCGACGGATCGTTCTCCGTCTGCCGCACCAGTGCATGCACACGCGGTGCAAATACCCCCGAAATGGAGGTGGAAAACATCATATAGTAATTATAGAGAGTGAAGCCGACGCCGTAAATCGACGCCGCCACCGTCCCTCGAAACCGTCCGAGCAGAATCTTGTCCACGTTCCAATTGATCTGATCGACCACCATATTGAGCGCAATGAAGCTGGTGTATACGAACAGGTCGCGCATAATGCCCTTTTCAAAGCCACGGAACACAAACTTGTTTTTGAGGATAACAAGCACGTAGACCGCATACAGTATGTCCACGATC
>JAFQMR010000161.1 GCA_017396175.1 Clostridia bacterium | reverse complement strand
CATCAGCGACGGCTATGACGTGGCGGCACTGCACTATTTGATGAAGCCCGTAAAGACTGACAAGCTGTTTGAGGTGTTGACCCGCGCCGTGGAGGCGGTTGCGTCCCAACCCCACTTCTTGTTGCTACCCGTCGGAAAGGAAGTCGTGCGTGTTCGCGAGCGGGACATCCTGTATGCGGAAGCACAAGGGCATTATATGCATCTTCATACGACAAGCGGTGAGCACAAACTGCGTATGACCATCGGCGAGCTTTCCGACCGTCTCGGAGACGGCTTTTTCAAATGCAGCCGATCGTGTCTCGTGGGGCTGGCGCACGTGTCGCGCATCACCAAAACCACGATCATACTGGATGATGCGTCGGAATTGCCGCTTGCCAAGGGCTTACATGAACCGCTCGGCGCGGCACTAATCCAATACGTTAGGACGATGTAAAATGTTCGGACAAAATCGTAAAAAGATCGCCACCTATCAAAACACGCTTATGCAACAGCATTATGCCGAGGTAGAGAATATGTACCGCAAGATGCGTGGCTGGCGGCACGACTATCACAATCATATGCATGCGTTGCTTTCCTATCTTGAAAACGGCGAGATCGATAAGGCGAAGGTGTTTTTAGCGGAGATCAACGATACGCTTGTCAAGGTCGATACGGTCTTAAAAACCGGTAATACGATGCTGGATGCGATCTTAAACAGCAAGATCTCTCTGATGAACAGCAAAAATATCCGCGTGGAGGCTACGGCACGTGTGCCGCAGGAGCTCGCCGTTGCGGATGTGGATCTGTGTGTTGTCGTCGGCAACCTGCTTGATAACGCTATGGAGGCATGCGAAGCATTGCCCGAGGACAGCCGTTTTGTTCGCATTTACATTGCGGCGAAAGGCACACAGCTGTATATGTGTTTTACCAATGCGGCAGGCAAAAAACAACGCAAACTCGGCAACCTCTTCCTTTCTACAAAAGGAAAGGAACATGGCTTCGGATTAACTCGTGTTGACAGCATCGTCAAGCAATACGACGGATTTGTCACCCGCGCCAGCGAGGACGGAGGATACACAACGGAGGTTATATTGCCTCTTTGAGAGGAAAGACTATGAATTATCGAAAAGTTCATCGCTTAAAGCCTGAGTACTACAGCCAAAACGGTTCATTTTTTATCACCGTATGTGCCCGTGATCGACGTTGCATCTTCAGTGACATCGTAGGGGCGCTTCACGAAGCGCCCGTGATCCTTCTAAAACCATACGGACAAATTGTGGAAAGCGTGATTTGTCAGTTGCCTCAAAAATATGATATAAAAATTGATCAGTATGTGATTATGCCAAATCATATTCACCTCTTGCTTAGCATTGATCGGCCTTATGAAAACGGGTCGATTCGTGAATCGACCCTACAACGTCGCTCGGATATATCAAAAATAATCGGCTATTTAAAAATGAATGTGACAAAAGAAATCCATCGTTTTGCACCGACCGAAAAGGTATTTCAACGGTCTTTCCATGATCATATTGTTCGCGGACAGCACGACTATGAAGAAATCCGGGATTACATTGATAAGAATCCTGCAAAATGGTTGCAGGATCGTTTTTACTCTCAACTCGAATAATTCACGCCTAAAATCGCCTGTTTCGTGCCAAAAACGGTCGCGACGGGCGATTTTGTGTATACTGTGGTTGAAAGGAGGTCGAATGTTATGGCCGATAAACCGAAAAAAGACCGACGACGTGCAAAATACTCGACGTGGGTCTGTATCAAATGGGCACTGGGCAAGGTATGGCAATGGGATAAGCGGCTTATGCTTATAGCCATGGCGATGATTCCTGTCGGTGTGGGGCTGTATGTACTGAATCTGTATTCCACATCGTGGATCCTTCAAAGTTTAGAAACGAACGAACCGTTTGGTGTGATCGCACTCACCGTTGTTGTCGTTATGGTCGCAGAAATGCTGTTCCGTATTCTGAAGCGACTGCTGGATGATGCCGACTGGATATTTTCCGATGTCAACTCCAATCGTCTGTGGTGCGAGCTTCTTGAACGGCAATATCAGCGGGATTATCATTTGGCTTTGGATCCTGAATACCGTCGGTTAAGAGACGGTGCGGATGCACTTCTCGGTGATCGCGGTTATGACAGTCCTGGAACATATCTCACCAAATTTGCCACCGCCGCTGTCAATGTTATTTGCTTTGTCTTCTTCGGCTCGGTGATCGCCACCTTACATCCCGCAATCATCGCACTGCTTGTCGGCGGCTCGCTGATCATATTCTTTTTGCAACGCCGTGAAAATCAAAAAAACTTCGAAATTCGCGATGAGCAAAACGCCGCCGATCGCCGTACGAATTACCTGACCTGGTATGTCTCGAACGATCCCGCGGTCGGTAAAGATGTGCGTCTTTACAATATGGCGGATTATCTGGACAAAAAGGCGGCGATCACACTTCTCGATATCATCCGTCTTGTCAAGGTGCGACAACATAATGCCAATGTGTGCTATGCCGTTATCTTCACGATTGCCGCACTTCGTGACGGCATTGCGTATTGGTACTTGATCCAGGGCGCGCTGAGTGGTACGATCGACGCCTCCATGTTTGTGCTGTATTTTACCGCCATTACTCAAATGGCGAGCTTTATCAGCGATATTATCAATTATCTGGCGGGTGTCTCCAAGCAAAAATTAAGCCTTTCGGATGCCATTGAATATATGGAAGAAGATCACAATGTTTTCAATCACGGGACGGGCATTCCGCTCCCCCGTAAAAAGGCGTTGTCCATTGAGTTTAAAAACGTGACCTACCGTTATCCCGAGGGCGACAAAAACGTGCTTGAAAACGTCAGCTTCAAGATTGAAGCCGGAGAAAAGATCTCCCTTGTGGGCTTAAACGGCGCAGGCAAAACCACGCTCACGCAGTTGATGTGCGGATTGCTGGTTCCTACCGAGGGCGAGATCCTTATTGACGGGCACTCGATTTTCGAGTACAACATCGACGAGTTCTATACACTCTTTTCGCTCTTGCCGCAGTCTTACGCGAAATACCCCACCTCGGTGGCGGAAAATATTGCGATGAAGGAACGCTCGTTGATCGACGATCAGCGATTATGGGAGTGCCTGGAGCTCGCGGGTATTGCCGATAAGATCCGCTCGCTTCCCAAAGGCGTGGAGTCCTCGGTCGACCGCGAAGGCGACCGCGAAGCGGTTGAATTTTCGGGCGGTGAATGGCAACGCTTGCTTCTGGCGCGTGTGCTCTATCGCGATGCTCCTGTGATGATTCTTGATGAACCGACGGCGGCACTGGATCCCATTGCGGAAAATCGGATGTATGAAAAGTACAACGAGATCACCGACGGCGCAACAGCGATCTTTATCAGCCACCGCTTAGCGTCCGCTCGCTTTTGCGACCGTGTGTATCTGCTGGACGGTGCGACCTTTGCCGAATGCGGCACACACGACGAACTGATGGCAAAGGGCGGCAAATACAAAGAGCTCTTTGACATCCAAAGCCGGTATTATCGGGAAGGAGGCGAAGAGGATGGCGAAGAATAAGACACAAAAGCGCTCCTTAAAGACCGACCTTCAAATGATCCGGCGTGGATATAAGCTGCTCTATCAGGCTTGCCCGCAGTATCTTCTTTGGCAGACGGTGGCGTCGGTCTCTTATATGCTGTTGCCGTATTTCGCGCTCTATATGTCCTCGACGATCATCAACGCCGTGTTTTCGGGAAAAGATGCCGCTCATTTGATGTTGCTTGCCGCTGTTACGGTCGCAGGAACGATTATCATTCAGATCCTTCAGCGCGCCATTAACTGTAAAGTCGAGCAACAGGACAACAGTCATTGGCACCATATGGAAATGCTGTTTCTGCGCGCACAAAGCCGTATGCAATTCAAGCATTTTGATGACCCCGAAACCGCACAGCTTCGTCGGCGTATTCGCGATTTCTCCAATTACGGCGGTCACGGACTGGCTCGACTGTCGTGGGGCTACCGTGACATGCTGCGAGCATTCTTCGACATGGTCGTATCCGTCGCCCTGACGGCATCGCTTTTGCGTACGGTTTCGGATGTGTCGCTGAGCGGTTTTCTTGCCTTTGTGAATTCTCCGTGGTCGCTTCTTGTGATCGTGGCGTTCATCGTGTTGACCCTTCTTGTCAACGCGTTTTCTGTGCGGGTGTTGCAGCCGAAACAAACCGGGATCTGGGAGGATCGCGGTCAAGACAGAGCGTTGTTTCATCGGTATATTCGGGATGGCGCTCCCGACGGCAAGGTAATGAACGGTCACAGCCTTGTGTTGTTGCGTGGGCGGTCGTTTTTGTTCGATACCGTCTATGCGAAAAAGCTATATAAGATAAGAACGGCCGATAGAGTTATCCTGGATGCCACCACGACTCTGCTGAACATCGTGCTTGGCATATATGTTGCCGCCAAAGCCTTCATCGGAACGTTTGGTATCGGTAACTTTGTGCTGTATCAAGGAACGATCCAGCGGTTTACCACGGCATTTATTTCTTTTGCAGCAAGCTTTGTGAATCTACGTCACAACAACGAGTATATGGAGGAAGTGTTTCGTTTCTTTGATCTTCCCGATGAGATGTACCGTGGCACGCTGGCGGTGGAAAAGCGCGACGACAATCAGTTCGAGATCGAGTTTCGCAATGTATCCTTCAAGTACCCGGGTTGCGATACCTACGCACTTCGCAACGTGTCATTTCAGTTCCGCATCGGCGAAAAGCTCGCCTTTGTCGGTATGAACGGTAGTGGCAAAACGACCTTTATCAAATTGCTTTGCCGTCTCTACGATCCGAGTGAGGGACAAATTCTTTTGAACGGCATCGACATCACACGGTATAAGCTCGACGAATATCTGGCTCTTTTCTCGGTGGTGTTCCAGGATTTCTATTTGTTCCATTATTCGCTTGCCGAGAACGTCGCCTGCTCGCTGGATTACGACGAAGAGCGTATTACAGAGGCGCTTGAGCGTGTCGGCTACGGCGACCGACTCAGAGAACTGGAAAAAGGGCTTAACACTTGTTGCGGAAAGCATTATGACGTAGAGGGCTTGGAGACATCTACGGGTGAAGCGCAAAAGATTGCTCTTGCTCGTGCGCTGTACAAAGATGCGCCGTTCTTCATTCTCGATGAGCCGACCGCGTCTCTTGATCCGATTGCCGAAGCGGATGTGTATGCCCGCTTCAATGAGATCGTTACCGATAAAACAGCGGTATTTATCAGTCATCGCCTGTCATCCTGCCGTTTTTGCGATCATATCGTCGTGTTTCACGAGGGACAACTCATTCAGTACGGCTCTCACAACGAGTTGATTGCTGATGAAAACGGACAGTATTACGCGCTTTGGACAGCACAGGCACAACACTATACCGAATAAGGTTTTTAAAAGGATATCGGTTTTAATTTAAAAATTTCAACATTGACAAACCCGCCGTGGGATTGCTCCCATGGCGGGTTTACTTGGTTTATATCGCCTTTGTCGCTTTGTCTTCATCGGCTGTGACGGAGTTCAAGGATCATACGGCACAGCTGGACAAGAAGTGTCGGTGCGATACCGAGCAGAGCGATCATTCCGTAATGGAAGCCGGTCAGCGCGCTCACCTCAAACAAGCCATGGAGGAACGGCACGAACAGCACAAGCGCCAGCAACAGGATACCGGCAGCAAGAGCGCCGAGGCTCCAGAGATTGCTTCGGATACCGATGGCCGCCAGCGAACGCGGACTGCGGCAGTTGAAGCCATGGAACAGACGTGCCAAGGACAGGGTAGCAAACGCCATCGTCGCCGCCGAAGCCGCATCCACCTGCAAGCCGATAAAGAAAGCCCCCGCCGTCGCCACGGCGATCAGTACACCGTACAGCACCATATCCCGTACAAAGGACGCGGTAAGGATGCCTTCATCCTTGTTGCGCGGTTTGTTTTTAAGAAGCATACGGTCGGACGGCTCCATACCGATGGCGAGCGCCGGTAACGAGTCGGTCAGCAAATTGATAAAGAGCAGATGCACGGGCGCAAACGGCATCGGCAACGCACAGAACGAGCACATAAGCACCACAAGAATCGCCGCCAGATTGCCCGACAGCAGGAAGCGGATCGCGTTGAGAATATTGCGGTAGACGTTACGGCCGTTTTCGACTGCTTTGATAATGGTCGCAAAGTTATCGTCGCTCAAGATCATCGAAGCGGCATCCTTCGACACCTCGGTACCCGTAATGCCCATCGCCACACCGATATCCGCTTTTTTCAATGCGGGCGCATCGTTGACGCCGTCACCCGTCATCGCCACGATATGACCGCGACGTTGCCACGCCTCCACGATACGGATCTTGTTTTCGGGTGACACACGGGCGTACACAGCGATCGACTCAAGATCACGGTCAAGCTCTTCGTCGGTCATTGCATCCAACGCAGGGCCTGTAATCGCCAGATCCTTCTCCGTGCAGATGCCGATCTGCATCGCAATAGCCTTCGCCGTCACAGCGTGATCGCCCGTGATCATAATCGGCTTGATGCCCGCGCTGATCGCGTCCGCAACGGCATCCTTCGATTCCTCTCGCGGCGGATCAACCATCGACACCAGGCCGAGGAAGGTGAACGCGGTTTCGGTTTCAAGCGTCAACTCCCCATCCGACAGCTTATACGCAAAGCTCAGCACGCGCAGGCCGTTTTCCGAGAAGCGCTCATTCTGCGACAGGATCGCCGCACGGTCATCGTCGGTGATAGGACGCACGGTATCGCCGACGGCGATGGACACGCAACGCGCCAACAGCACATCGAGAGCGCCTTTTGTAAGCACAATGGATTCGCCGTCCAAGGTGTACCGACTGCTCATCAGCTTGCGGTCGGAGTCAAACGGCAATTCCGCCGTACGGGGATACATCCGACGAAGCTCCTCCACCGTACCGCCGAGACGCGTAACCCCCGCCTTATCGGCCATCACAAGCAAGCAAGCCTCTGTCGGATCACCGATCACCGTGTCGCCGTCCAGTGCCGCATCGTTATCCAGCACTGCCGTATACAGCAGCTTGCGCTGGGACGGCTTCATCAAGTCCATTGCCTGCGGCTCGACACAACGGCCGTCGACATACACATCCAGTACCGTCATTTTATTCTGTGTCAGCGTACCCGTTTTATCCGAGCAGATCACCGAGACACATCCGAGGCTTTCCACCGCCTTCAGATCCTTCATAATGGCGTTATCCTGCGCCATTTTCCGCGTACCCATTGCCTGCACGATCGTCACAATGGAGCTGAGCGCTTCGGGGATCGCCGCCACCGCCAGCGCCACGGCAAACATCAGCGAGTCGAGCACGGGCATCTGCCAGCCGTTTTCAAACGGCACCGCCTGCCACAGGCGAAGACCGAACACAATCCCGCAGATAATCAGTATCATCACAGCGAGCTTTTTGCTGAAATCATCGAGGCTGACCTGTAAGGGTGTTTTCTTTTCCTTTGTCGCATTCATCAATGCGGCAATCTTACCCATTTCGCTCACCATGCCCGTCGCTGTCACCAGCACCGTTGCACGACCGTAGGTGACAAGCGTTCCCGAGTACACGCTGTTGACACGGTCACCGAGAGGCACCTCGCCCTCCATATCCGTGTCGCGCTTGTCGACATTGGCCGACTCGCCCGTCAACGCACTTTCATTGACCTGCAAGGAGGCATTCTCCAGAATACGGCCGTCCGCCGCGACAAGGTCTCCTGCTTCCAGGAGAAGGATATCCCCGGGTACTACCTCTTTAGAGAGGACTTCCTTTTTCACGCCGTCACGGATCACCTTCGCGTGCGGCGAGGACAGTGCCTTCAGCGCCTCCAACGATTGCTACGCCTTGACATACTGTACCGTACCGAGCACCGCATTGAGCAAAATCACCGCAATGATAACGATCGTGCTCTCCACATTCCCCGAGATCATAGAGATGATCGCGGCAATCAGCAGGATCACCACGAGCAGATCCTTGAACCGGTCAAAGAACACAGAAGCGACCGAACGTTTCTTTTCTTCGGTAAGGCTGTTTTCACCGTACTGCTCAAGTCGGCGCTCTGCTTGCTCTTTCGACAGACCGTTTTGCAGGTCGGCCTCTCGGAGCAACTCGGATTTGGGGATTTGGTACGAAGGTTTCATAGTAGCCCACTCTCCTTTTGAAAATAAAAAAACAAGACTTCTCGCGTGTAAAATCACGCGAAAAGTCTTGTTCAATAACCTGAAAAGCGTTATTCCAACGTGCCCGGGCCGATATTTCAGCCGCCGTGACGAACACGAAGACGCGCCATACAGCGCGCAACTACTCCCTTTTCGAGTAATAGTATATCACGATTTTTTGATTTGTAAAGCCTTAATATTAAATATTTTTCGTCAACGAGGAAATATCCTGATTCACGCCGAAAGCCTTGCATACCGCTCGCCGCCTATGCTATGATACGTTTGAAAGGAAGATGATCGCTATGCGTACTACAAAGCTCCGCCCCTCCCCATTGATGCTGATCACAGGAGCCGTATTGTTGCTCAGCGGCCTGACAGCGCCCTATTTCAACCTGATGTATATGCGGGATACGCCGGAACTCGGAACCGTCGATTTTATCTGGTATTACGTATTTTGCTATATGTTTATGCTGTACGGGATGATGCTGATCATTCTGAGCTTTTTCGGCATGCTGTCCGACGAGCGGTTTCGCGGCTGTTGCCGACCGAAAACGACTCTTCTTGCGTTTCTGATGGGAGCTGCATGGGCGGTGGAATGCTATTGCTTTATAAATTCGGCAAGGACACTCCCTTACGTTCAACCCATAGAATCGTATGTGTTCGGGCTGGGGAT
>JAFQMR010000160.1 GCA_017396175.1 Clostridia bacterium | reverse complement strand
TTCGGCAGTGAGCTGATGGTGGCGGCGATCACCTCGCCGCGCAGTGAGATCAGCCGCCTCTCCCGCGTGGAGGCGTGGCTCCCCAAGGGGGATTGGTTCTACGCGGAAAACGGCCTGCATTATGCTTCGGCACACGGCCGCAAGCTGACGCTGAACCGCGACCTGTCGCACTATCCCGTGCTGGCGAAGGCGGGCGCGATCGTGCCGCTGGCCGTCTATGAAGATAATCGCCTGCAAAACGCACAGACGATGGAGATCCTGGTGTTCCCGGGAGCGTCAAATTCGTTCACCTTATATGAGGACGGACTGGACGGGCAAGCGTATCGGGACGGTGCGTTTGCACAGACGGTGATGATGCTGTCCTACGGCAAGGAGGCGGTGTTCACGGTGCATGCGGCATCGGGCGATGCATCGTTGTTGCCGCCCGAGCGGACGCTGACGGTGAAGCTCCGCGGCTGGCACCGCGATATCGCCGTATCCGTGACGGTGGACGGACGGGCGGTGAAGGCCGCTTGCTCGTACGACACCGAGACGAATACCACCGCCGTCTCCTTGACGGCAACACCGCTTGAGACGGTGCAGGTGACCGTTAGGGGCGAGGAGCTAATGCACGATAACGCGGACGCGACAGAGCGTGCGCTCGATGTGATCCAGAAATCGCAGATGCAGATCGCGTGGAAATGCGAACTGCACGATGCCGTCGTGAGCGACCGCCCCGTTCACCGCAAGCTGATGTCCGCGTCGGCCCTCGGTTACGGCTGTGATGCGGTGCGCGATGCTCTTCGGGAGCTGCTGACGCTGACACGGGAAGAATACGAGGGCGATCAGTCCACGTGGCTTTAAAAAGGAGAGGATCCGTTATGAAGATTGTCATTACCGATTGGAAGACGGTAACGGACGGCGATCTGTCGCTTGACAGCCTGCAGGCGTTCGGCGAGGTGACGGCGTACCCGCTTACAGCCCCCGAAGAGACCGCCGCACGCATAAAGGATGCGGATGTCGTGCTGTGCAATAAGACGCCGATGACCGCCGAGGTGCTGAAAAGTGCGCCGCATCTGCGCTATATCGGTTTATTTGCGACGGGCTACAACAACATCGATCTCGACTATACGAACGCGCACGGCATCACCGTGTGCAATGCGGGCGGCTATTCCACCGACGCGGTGGCACAGCACGTGTTTGCGATGTTGCTCAGCCTTGCAAGCCGCACGGAGGATTATCGCCGCTTTACCGCAGAGGGACACTGGATCGGCAGTGACGTGTTTTCGCCGTTTTGTTACCCGATGTTTGAGCTTTGCGGACAGACCTTCGGCATTATCGGCTACGGCAACATCGGCAAGGCGGTCGCGAAGATCGCGAACGCATTCGGCATGAAGGTGCTGTGCTGTACCCGTACGCCGCAGGAGGATCCGACGGTAGAGTTTGTCGGCTTTGAGGAGCTGCTCTCGCGTGCGGATGTCGTGTCGGTGCATTGCCCGCTCACCCCGCGATCCGCCGATATGTTCAACGCGGCGGCGTTCGCCCGTATGAAGGACGGCGCAATCTTTATCAACACCTCCCGCGGCGGTGTGGTGGACGAAGCGGCACTTCGGGAGGTGCTGGAAAGCGGCAAGCTCCGTGCAGCGGCATTGGATGTGTTGCAGACGGAGCCGATGGCGGGAGACTGCCCGCTCATCGGTGTCAAAAACTGCCTGATCACTCCGCACGTCGCGTGGGCACCGCTTCAGACGCGTCAGCGGCTTCTCGCGCTTGTATGCGACAATCTGCGGGCATTTTTGAACGGCACCCCGCAAAATGTGGTGAAATAATCGGAGAAATTGCAAAAAACCGCTTGCGGGAACGGCGGTTTCCCTGTACAATGGAATCAGCACGTAATACATAAGAAAAGAGGGATTCGGTTATGGGCGTGACTTTTGACAAGTCTACCAAGTTTTTTCATTTGACCACCAAGAACACCAGCTACCTGTTCGGTATCTTTGACAACAATTATCTCTACAGCCCCTATTACGGCCGCCGTCTGCGTGAGGGCACCGACCTTACGCGTCTGTGGCAAAAGTATCCGTCGGGCTTTTCTCCGAACTATGAGGGCGCTCCGTCGGTGGATTATGCGCTCGACCTGATCCCGACGGAATATCCCGCTTACGGCGGCGGTGACTATCGTAATCCGGCGGTCGGCGTGCTGTTCAAGGACGGCAGCCGCCTGATCGATCCGAAATACGTCTCGCATACGGTTACCGACGGCAACGAGGAGCTGAAGGGCTTGCCGAGCCTGTCGGGCGGCGATCAGACGCTTGAGGTGCTCCTGCGCGATGAGCCGACGGGTGTTGAAATTGTGCTTCACTACGTCGTGTTCGAGGACATTGATATCATTGCCCGCAGTGCACGCATCCGCAACGGCAGCGACGAGGCGATCCACGTCAGCCGTGCGCTCAGTATGAGCCTTGACCTGCCGATTGCCGACTTCGATATGATCGGTCTGTACGGCACCCACATCCGCGAGCGTCAGATCGACCGCTCGCCGCTCCGCCACGGTATGCAATCGGTGGGTAGCCGTCGCGGCACGTCGTCGCACCATCACAATCCCTTTATGTCGTTCGTGTCCAAAACAACGACCGAGGATCAGGGGGACGCCTACGGCTGTGCGCTGATTTACAGCGGCAACTGGATCGGCGTTGCGGAGGTGGATCCGTTCGGCAGTGCGCGTGTGCAGATGGGTATCCATCCCGCCGACTTCTCGTGGAAGCTGAACCCCGGTGAGGAGTTTATCACCCCCGAGGCGGTCATCACCTATACCCACGAGGGTATGAACCGTATGTCCCAGAATTTCCACGATGCGTTCCGCTATCACCTCGGTCACACGAAGAACCGCAACAAGCGCCGTCCGATTGTGGTCAACAACTGGGAGGCGACCTATTTTGATTTCGATGAGGAGAAACTCCTCGGTATCATTGAAAGCTGTAAGGGCCTCGGCATCGATACCTTCGTGCTGGATG
>JAFQMR010000159.1 GCA_017396175.1 Clostridia bacterium | reverse complement strand
GGGTGAGGAGCTTCGTGTAGCGGAGCAGGTGATGTATGCCCCGCAGTACGGTGAGCAGATCGGCTCGTCGGCGACCTGGTTCCGTGCCGAACCCGAGCTGCGGTGGGTGTATCTGCCGATCACCGAAGAGGAGGCTCGCACCGTTGAGGAGGAGTTCGAGAAGACGCATACGCCGCTTTCGATCGCCTTTACCTCGTGCTCCGAGCCGATGACGGTCGATGTCGACGGGCTGTCGGAGCTGTGCGGTCGCTATGCGGTCGGAGACGGTGAGGCGCAAACGCTGGAAGCCTCCGAGGCGGACGAGCTGTATCGATGGCTGCTGTCCGTGCCGTGGAGGCAGTCGGATACAAGCGAGACGGATGGAGAATGCGCGTTTGTGCGCCTTGAATTTTTGAAAGGAGAGACGCTGTCCCTCGGGGAGTTTCAGCTGTTTGACGATGATACACTGTCGTACCGCGGTCCGCAGTATATGCCGTTTCGATGGACAGGGCAGATGCCGGAGGGCTCGTATCGTGCGGTGACGGAAAGGCGACAGGCGGAAGAAGCACCGTCCTACGAGCCGTTGTCCCCGATAAGAAAGCGGCTTGAGCGGACGGACGATTGGCAGTCGGCGGGACTTCGTGCGGTCGGACTGGACGGCGTGACGGCGCAACGGTATAAGGAGGGGGCTGTCGGAACGGTGTACCTGCTGTCGCGAGACGGCATCGATCTTGACAACGCCGCGTTTGTGCCGTGGATGGCGGCGGTGGAGACGGCGGACACCGTCTGGCTGGTATCGCCGTCGGATAGGCTGACAAAGCCGCTTCGGATCGAGCTTGCGGATATGACGGGAGACGGCATCGAGGAGCTGTTTGTGTCCTGTGACCTCGGCGGTCAGGGCGGTGACGGTGCGAAAGGCGCATACGTGTACCGTATAACGGACAGCGGTACGGAGCTGTTGTTCCCCAATCCGCCTTCTATCGCGCCGTCGCGCGATTTCTCGGCGCAGGCGGACGAGGAGGGCTTTGTTGTCCGCCATGCGGTCACGGGATACGAGGAGCGGTTTGAACAGACCTCCTGCTATGAGGCACCCGTGACGTTTGAAGCCACCTGTGCCGTTGCCGAGCCGTTCGATCCCGACGGAGACGGTGTCTATGCGCTGTATACCGAAATGACGGCGTATCTGGAATTCCGTGCCAACACGCTTGGATACGGCGTAGCGGTGTGGAAATTTGACGGGCGGCGGCTTTCGGTCAAGGAAGCGTCGTTCCGTGCGGAGCGCGATACGGAGCAGACGGTGCTCCGAACTCCCGATTGGATGCTGTTTGTTGACTACGGCGATTTGCATTCGGAGATGCTGGTGCGACGCGGAGAGGACGGTCGGTCCTTCTGGGTGGACGAAGCGGGCAAGGAGGGCCCGTGGCGTATTCCGCTCAGCGAGGAACAAATCACGTATTGCAACCTGCTTCACGAGGAGGCGCATTACGGGGAAGAGGAGCTGGTGGCTCCGTATACCGTGCTGGTGGCGCACGACGGCTATGTGGATGCGGTGGTCTATTCCTCGCAGGATCAGGCAAATGCGATGATCAGCTTCTACGAGGACGCCTTATGGAGCGGACGGTATTATGCAACCATTGAGGAGCTGTCGATGTCGGAGGACGAGGTGGAAGCCATGTGGCCGACCGAGGCGGAGCGTGCACTTCGTTCGAGTGCCGAGACGATAACGGTGCCGCCGTTTGTGGGGGATGTGGTGCTGCGGATCCCCGAAACGGTAACGCACACGACGTGTGACGGTACGATTACCGTAACCGTCACGGGCGACCGTAGCCTCACGTTTGAAGGCGTGAAATCCCGTCACGTGACGTTGACCAACGAACAGGCGGCGTATCTGAATGCGTGCTTTGACGCCGTAACGGATCTGTCTGCCAGCGAGCTGGCGGAGACCACGGCGGGATATGACCTCTGTTACCACGGAACGGTCTACTCGTTTTCGGTTCCGAAGGACTATGCGTTACTGCGGTTTTTAAGGGAGCTGTTTACGGTGCGTTAAACGGCCGCTGTATCAAAGAAAAAACGCGGGCATCTTTCACAGATGCCCGCGTTTTTTTACTCTTTATTTTCCTTCGTATTTGACGATGCTGTCGACGGTATAGCCCTTGAGAGCTTCGCGGCCGTTCAGGCCCTCCAGCTCCACAAGGAAGAGGATCTTGACGACCTCGCCGCCGAGCTGTTCGATGAGGGAGGCGGCGGCGGCCGTCGTGCCGCCCGTTGCCAGCAGGTCGTCGATCAGCACCACCTTTTGTCCCTTGCGGATCGAATCGGTGTGCATTTCGATGACGGCGGTGCCGTATTCGAGCGCATATTCCTTTTCGACGGTTTCGCGGGGGAGCTTGCCCTGTTTGCGCACGGGGACAAACCCCTTGTGAAGCGTGTAGGCAAGCGGTGCGCCAAACAGAAAGCCACGGGATTCCACACCGACCACCGCGTCAAACTCGACACCCTCGAGCGCCTTTAAAAGCGCATCGGTCGCAAGGCGGAAGCCGTCCGCATCCTGCATCACGGTGGTGACGTCGCGGAACATAATGCCCTCGTGGGGAAAGTCGGGAATCGTCAGAATGTAATCCTCTACGCGTTTGTCAGCCATAAGACACGCTCCTTCTTTAAGCCGTAGGCTCGGTGTTGTACAGGTATTGGTGCAGCTCCAGCGTCGATTGTTCGATATCGTTGAGCCAGAGGCCGAGACCGTCGCCGATCCAGCCGTCGGTGAAGTCGCCGTTGCCGTGCGGGACGGACTTGTCCGACTGGATCTCAAAGCTGCTGTAGCCCATCGCTTCGACGGCGAAGTCAAGCAGCTCCTGGTGGCTCATATTGGTCTGCACGTACGGTAGGACGGCATCCAGCACGCCGGTCAGCTGACCGAAATTCATCGACTGCGCCTTGGCGAGCAGCTGCTCAATGACGCGACGCTGGTTGTCCTGACGCGTGAAGTCGCTGTCGAGATAGAGGTTGCGGATGCGGGAGTAGGCAAGCGCCTGCTGTCCGTTCAGGTGGTAGATACCGCCCTCGTAGCCGAGCGGCTCAAGATCGGGGTTGTCGGGAGTCGCAAAGCGATCGGGATCGTCCGACCATTTCGGAATAAAGCCCGCTTCCTCGGCGGTCAGCTCCATATCGATGCCGCCCATAACGTCGATCGCTTTTTCGAGTGCCTCAAAGTCAACGGCGATGTAGCGGTCGATGTCGAGGTTGAAGTTTTCGCGGATGGTATCGGACAGCATGGTGAAGCCGCCGTAGTAGAACGCCGAATTCAGCTTCGCGATATCGTCACTGCCGTCGCCGTCAAAGTCAAGGCCGGGAATCGTCACCCACGTATCGCGCAGGAGCGACACGAGCTTGATGGTCCGCGTATCGGTGTTGACCGACAGGATCATATTCGTGTCGGAGCGGGCGGTATACCCCTCCGCCTTGCGACCGTCGATGCCGAGAAGCATCACGTTCGTCACCGAGTCGGTGTTGCCGCGCACGGGAACGTTGTCGGTGCTGATGAAGACGGGATCCTTGATCTCGTAATCCACGTTGCTGTTTTCGCGGTCATCGGCGGGCAGGCGCGCTACGTCGTTGTAATTGCGTATGCCGTCATCGTATTGGATCTTATTGAGATAGCCGATGCCGATCGTGCCGCCGAGGATCCCCACCACGCCTGCGAGGATCAGCAGGCTTCCGAGAATGCCCGTCAGGATGCGGGTGACCTTGTTGAAGCGCCATTCGCGCCGCGACTTGACGGGCGGGTTTTGTGCTTTTTTCATAGGGTTAGCACACCTCCGTTTAACGTGAAAAAAGGCGAAAAATTCCATAATCATCCACCAGTATACCACAAACTTATGAACATTTCAATAACTGCGTGAAAAGAAATGCTGTAACGGGGGATTTCGGAAAGGGGGTTAAAATTTTGTAACACTGCTTTTATTCATCGGAAAATATGGTACAATATGGGGAGAATGTCACCGTATAAGGAGGGGTTCGATGCGACAGGATGCGCACGGACGCGAGCAGACACCGTTTGAGGACGTGATCGTCGGGCGCAATGCCGTTTCGGAGGCGTTGCGCGCGGGACGGGAAATTGACCGCCTGCTGGTAGCCAAGGGCAGTGCGGGAGGCAGTGTGCAGGTGCTGATCGCCAAAGCGCGGGAGCGCGGGATCCCCGTAAAGGATGTGGACAGCCGCAAGCTGGATGCGATGGCAGGCGCGCACCATCAGGGTGTGGTCGCCGTAGCGGCGTGTAAGGAGTTTGCGACACTCGATGAGCTGTTTAAGGTGGCGGAGGAACGCGGAGAGCCGCCGTTCTTTATTGTCTGCGATGAGCTGGAGGATCCGCACAATCTCGGCGCGATCGTCCGTACCGCCGAGGCGGCGGGGGCGCACGGGGTGATCATCCCGAAGCGCCGCAGTGTCGGCCTGACGGCCGCGGTGTATAAGGCATCGGCGGGTGCCATCGAATATGTACCCGTGGCGAGAGTAACCAACCTCAACGATACCCTGCGCACCTTAAAGGAGCGCGGGGTGTGGATCTACGGACTTGATATGGACGGCGATGCGTGGTGCGCGACCGATCTGACAGGCGCGGTGGCGCTGGTGGTCGGCTCGGAGGGACGCGGACTCGGTCGTCTTGTGAAGGAACAGTGTGATTTTGTGCTCAGCCTGCCGATGGCGGGGAAGGTCAATTCCCTGAACGCGTCGGTGGCTTGCGGCCTGATGATATACGAAACGGCACGTCAGCGTGCCGGGATCACCGCAAAGAATCCGAAAAAGGGTTGACGGGAGAGAACGCTATGGATCAGAAGCCAACGTATTCCGTGGAGGATATCCTTCTGGAATATGAACTGAAAAAGCGCGAAAAGGGCACACCGCCTCCGTCGGCGACCGAGCGCTTTAAAAAACCGCCCAAGCCGCAGGAGCCGCCGCAGGCTCCCGTGAAGGAAAAAGTCGAAGAGATCGTGTCGCCGCCCGACGAGGAAGAGGACGTGAAGATCGCCTCGCCGTCGATCCGACCGCTTAAAGCTGCGCCTGCCTATGAGGCGCCTTCGGTGGCCAAGAAAAAAGAAGAGGATACCCGTCCGTTGTCCCCTGTGCGCATCGTACCGCCTTCGGAGCAGAAAACGGTCGCGGTCAACACGCGCACCCGTGTGCTGACGGTGGAGCAATCGGAAAGCCCTCACGATACACAGGAGATCCCTGTCCCGTCTCAGCTGGAAGGGCAGATGGTGATGGAGGATTTTGACACCAACCCCATCGACGAGGAAGCGCTCGAAGAGGAGCTTCGCCGCCGCCGTATGGAGAAGGTGAACGGCTTCCGCATCGTCGAGGGCGGCAAGCCCGCCTTTAAGCTGACGGGCGATGTGGAGGAAAATGCGGACGATGACGAGGAGCTTCTTCCCGAGGAGGAAGAGGACGAGGAGATCGAGGATTTCAACGATTATGCCGAGGCGGAGGCGATCCGCAGTGAGCTGACCTACCGTTGCCGCACATCGGCGTTTGCGATGATCGCGACGCTGGTGATGGGAACGCTGATCGCGCTGTTGACGCTGGCCTATCAATACGGCTGGCTGACGGATTTTTCGCCCGCCGTGCTGACCGTCTTGCATCTGGTATTGCTCGTCGGTATGCTCGGTGTCAACCACCGTATGATCGCGGGCGGACTGAAAAACCTGTTTACGATGCGCGCCGATGCCGATACCCCTTCGGCGGTGAGCGGCGTGATCGGTACGGTGTATACGGCGGCTCAGCTGTTCCGTCCTCATGAGGTGGCGGCGGGCAGTGCGCTGTTTCTGTCGGCGGCTGCCGCCGTCGGCATTGCGGCGGGTGCGCTCGGACAGCAGATGCGCCTGATCCGTATCCGTCGGAGCTTTTCGTTTGTCGGCAACGAAAAATTGAAAAAATACGCCGCCGCGTTTGCGGAGGATGAGAAAACCGTCAAGGAGCTCGGTCGGAAGGTGACGGCAGACGGTGTACCGCCGCTGGTATACTTCCGCTCTACGAGCTTTATCAACAATTACCTGAAGCATTCGTATGCTCCCGATCCTGCCGATAAGGTAATGCGCTGGTTTGTGCCGCTGACACTCGGCGTGTCGCTTTTGTGCGCGGTGGGGTACGGCTTGCTGTTTCCTGCGGAGGCGTGGAACGCGCCGACGGTGTTTGCGGCAACGGCGTTGACGGCGCTTCCCGTGTGGACGCTGTACGGCTCCCAGCGTACGATGACGCGGGCGTGTAAGCATGCGCTCAAGAAGGGTGCGATGATCGGCGGCTGGGAAGCGGTCGAGCAGTTCGGAAACCGCACGAAAGCGGTGATCCTCGACGCGGGAGAGCTGTTCCCGAAGGAGCAGATCAAGCTCCACGGCATCAAGACCTTCTCGGGTACGCGCATCGACGAGGCCATTACCGATGCGGCGGCTGTGGTGATCGCGGCGGGAGGGCCTCTTGCCCCCATCTTCCAGCGACTGATCGAAAACCGCACGGACATTCTCCGCGAGATCGACAGCCTTGCCTATGAACAGGATATGGGATTGTCCGGTTGGGTTGGCGGTCGTCGCGTGCTGATCGGCAATCGTCGGTTGCTCGAGAATCACGGTGTGGACGTGCCGTCAAAGGAATACGAAGAGCGGTATACAAAGGATGACCGCAACACGGTATACCTCAGCACGGGCGGGGAGCTGTCCGCGATGTTTGTGGTCAGCTACCTCGCGAATGAGGAGATCAAGGCCCGTCTGCGCCGCTTGCAGAAGGGCGGTATCGATCTGTTGGTGCGTACCTGCGATCCGAACATCACGGCGGAGCTTGTCTGCCGCGTGATGGAGCTTCCGCCCTTGTCGGTGGAGGTGTTGTCGGCGGGTGAAGGACGCGCGTACGAGCGGTTGCTTCGCGTGGAAGGGGAACAGCCCTCGGAGGCGACGGTGGCGTGTACGGGACGTGCGGTCTCCAAGCTGACGGCTCTGGTGCAATGTCGCCGCCTGCGCTACGGTGTGTGGACGGGCCTGCTGGTCCAGCTCGGCTTCAGTG
>JAFQMR010000158.1 GCA_017396175.1 Clostridia bacterium | reverse complement strand
TCGTGCGTCGCTGGCTGCTCGACGAGGGCAAGCGCGTTGACGGCCGCAGCATCGACGAGATCCGTCCGCTGGCGTCCGAGGTCGGTGTGCTGCCCCGCGTGCACGGCTCGGGCCTCTTCACCCGCGGCCAGACGCAGGTCCTCACCATCGCGACGCTCGGTAACACGAAGGATGCCCAGCTCCTCGACGGCATCGACGATCAGACCGAAAAGCGCTATATGCATCACTACAACTTCCCGTCCTACTCGGTCGGCGAGACGAAGCCTTCCCGCGGCCCCGGCCGTCGTGAGATCGGTCACGGCGCTCTGGCGGAGCGTGCGCTTCTCCCCGTCATCCCGAGCGTGGAGGAATTCCCCTATACCATCCGCCTTGTCAGTGAGGTCGTGTCCTCCAACGGTTCCACCTCGCAGGGCTCCATCTGCGGCTCGACGCTCGCTCTGATGGATGCGGGCGTGCCGATCAAGGCGCCTGTTGCGGGCATCTCCTGCGGCCTTGTGACCGAGGGTGACCGCTTTATGACGATGGTCGACATCCAGGGCGTCGAGGACTTCTTCGGCGATATGGACTTCAAGGTCGGCGGTACCAAGAAGGGCATCACCGCGATCCAGATGGATCTGAAGGTGCACGGCCTGACACCCGCCATCATCAAGGAAGCGCTCCAGAAGACGCACAAGGCGCGCGATTACATCCTCGATGAAATTATGCTCAAGGCGATCCCCGCTCCCCGTGAGGAGCTGTCGAAGTGGGCGCCCAAGATGCTCTCTACCAAGATCGACGTGGACAAGATCCGCGAGGTCATAGGTAAGGGCGGCGCCGTTATCCAGAAGATCTGCGCCGAGTGCAACTGCAACGTGGATGTGCAGGAGGACGGCTCCATCTTCATCACCGCCATCAACAGCGAAGACGCACAGCGTGCGCTGTCGGTCATCGAGACCATTGCGAAGGATCCCGAGATCGGTGCGATCTACAAGGGCCGCGTAACCCGTCTGATGACGTTCGGTGCGTTCGTGGAGATCGCTCCCGGCAAGGAAGGTCTTGTGCATATCAGCAAGCTCGACCTCAAGCGTGTGGAGAAGGTCGAAGACGTGGTCGCCATCGGCGACGAAGTGATCGTCAAGGTCACTGAGATCGACGAGCAGGGCCGCATCAACCTCTCGCGCCGTGATGCGCTGATCCAGATCGAGGGCCTCAACCCCGACGATTACAACGACGGCGGCAACGAGGGCGGCGGACGTCCCCCTCGCCGTAACCGCGACGGCGGCAACCGTCCGCGCCGTCACAACTAAACGGTTTTCATCGGATAACCGCCGTCTTTCAAAAAAGGCGGCGGTTATCGTTCGGTTTACAGGAGAATCTGACTATGGAACAAGAGCGTAAGGACCTACCCGCTGTAACGAGCTTTGAGGAGCTGGGGCTGTCCGAACAAACGAAAAAAGCGCTTCACAAGATGGGCTTTTCCGCGCCGACCGAGGTGCAGGCAAAGACGATCCCGCTGATGATGGACGGCTACGACATCATCGCCAAGGCGCCGACGGGTACGGGAAAGACCTGTGCCTTCGGCATCCCGCTTCTCGAATGCCTCGACCTCGAATGCCGTGATATTCAGGCGATCGTCGTGTGTCCGACGCGCGAGCTGTGCGTGCAGATCACGCAGGAGCTTCGCGACCTTGCGACCTACTGTCCCGAGGTGCGGATCGTCAGCATCTACGGCGGACAGTCGATGGGCAAGCAGCTCGACGCGCTGAAAAAGAAGCCGCATATCGTGGTGGCGACTCCGGGGCGTCTGATCGACCATATGCGTCGCGGGACGGCGTACATCGGCAACGTGTATACGGCGGTGCTGGATGAAGCGGACGAAATGCTCAAGATGGGCTTTATCAAGGACGTGCGCCGCATCCTCGGCGATACGCCCGCCGACACGCAGGTCGTGATGTTCTCGGCGACGATGTCGCGTGAGGTGATGGATGTTGCGTGGGAATATCAGCAGGGGGCCGTGGAGATCACGGTGGCCGCTTCGGGTGAAAACCGCCCGAAGATTGCCCAGTTTGCGATGAATTCGACGGGTGACAACCGCGTCAAGGATATGGAAAAGCTGATCGATACGCTGGGGCTTCACCGCGTGATGGTGTTCTGCAACACCAAGTCGACGGTGCGCTGGCTCGATCTCAAGCTCAAGAAAAACGGTCGCTCGGCGGATTGCCTGCACGGCGATATCCCGCAGTCGCAACGGAACCGCGTGATGGCGGCATACCGTCAAGGCGCGTTTGAGATCATGGTCGCGACCGACGTGGCGGCACGCGGTATTGACGTCGACGACGTCGAGGCGGTGTTCAACTTCGATATCCCCGAGGAGAACGAGTATTATCTCCACCGCATCGGTCGTACGGGCCGCGCTAAGCGGTGCGGTGCGGCATTTACCTTTATGTCGACCTCGATGCCGCACGACGATACCTATCGTCTGCGCGATATCAAGAAATATACCCATTCCGATATCCTCGACATCGTCTGGAACGAGGCGGGGGAGGCGGTGCTGAAGGAAGACGGCACCCCGATCGCC
>JAFQMR010000015.1 GCA_017396175.1 Clostridia bacterium | reverse complement strand
GCCCCCGAAGGAAAGCGTTACGCGATCAAGAGTGTGTCCCGTGCAACGGGCGGCGGTCGTTCGGCGTGGTCGGCGGCCGGTGTCGCGGACAATACGCGTCCGTTTTGATGTCACTTGAAAGGTAGGGAATAAAAGAATGTCTGCGTTATGGGATGCAATTGTTGATATCTGGATGAACTCTGGCTTCTATCAACTTTTCAATTTTGAAAACGGCGGCTGGAAAAACCTGATTATGATCGGTATTTCCTGTGTGCTGATTTATCTGGCAATTGCCAAAGGCTTTGAGCCGCTGTTGCTGTTGCCGATCGCGTTCGGTATGTTGCTCGTGAATCTTCCGTTGTCGGGTATTATGGATCCGCAGCAAAACAGCCTCGTTCCTCTCACACCCGCCGAAGTAGAGCATTACCTGGCCGGCATAAACGATCAGGTATATCCTGTTTTTGAGATGAATAATGTCTTCTATTGGCAACACTTCGAGGCCGGCGGCCTGATGTGGTATCTCTATCAGGGTGTTAAGTTCGGTATCTATCCTCCGCTGATCTTCCTCGGCATCGGTTGTATGACCGACTTCGGTCCGCTGATCTCTAACCCCAAGAGCCTTATTCTCGGTGCGGCGGCGCAGCTCGGTATTTTCATCACCTTCTTCGGCGCTCGTGCTCTCGGTTTGTTCGGTATCCCTGAGATTACGTTTACCCAGCAAGAAGCGGCATCCATCGCCATCATCGGCGGTGCGGACGGCCCGACGGCGATTTATACAACGTCGATTCTTGCTCCGCACCTGCTTGGCCCGATCGCCGTTGCGGCGTACTCGTATATGGCGCTGGTTCCCGTTATCCAGCCGCCCATTATGCGTGCCTTGACCACGAAGAAGGAACGCTCGGTCAAGATGGAGCAGCTGCGTCCTGTCTCCCGTCTTGAGAAGATCCTGTTCCCGATCTTTGTTACGTTGCTTTGTGTCCTGCTTCTGCCCGATGCGGCTCCCCTGGTTGGTATGCTGATGCTCGGTAACCTCTTCCGCGAGAGCGGCGTGGTGGATCGTATCACCAAGACGGCACAGAACGAGCTGATGAACATTGTTACCATCTTCCTCGGTGTTACGGTCGGCGCGACGGCGAATGCCAACGCCTTCCTCGACATCAAGACGATCCTTATCATTTGCCTTGGCTTGATCGCCTTCGCCTTCGGTACGGCGGGCGGCGTTGTTTTCGGCAAGCTGATGTATTTCTTCACGGGCGGCAAGGTCAATCCGTTGATCGGTTCGGCGGGCGTGTCCGCGGTTCCGATGGCGGCGCGTGTTGCTCAGAAGGTCGGTCAGGAAGAGAACCCCGGCAACTTCCTGCTGATGCACGCGATGGGCCCGAACGTGGCGGGTGTTATCGGCTCGGCAGTCGCGGCGGGCGTGTTGATCACGCTGTTCGGCGCGAAATAAAACCGTTTCTGAAAAGGGCAGGCAAGCGCCTGCCCTTTTCTTGTCAAATAACCGGAAAAGGATGAAACTTTATGTATCCCGAACGATCTGAATTTATCCGTCTTCGTCAGGCAATTATGCGCCGTGATTTCACGCGTATGAACGATCGCCAGCAAGAGGCGGTGTTTCACGCCGACGGTGCTTTGCTGATACTGGCAGGTGCGGGAAGCGGTAAAACCACAGTTCTGGTCAATCGCGCCGCCTCGCTCATTCGCTACGGTCGTGCGTTTCACAGCGAAGAGATACCCGCGATGACCGAGGAGCAATATGCGCGCCTTCGCTTAGCGGCAAGCGGTGTACTGGAAACCGATGACGAACTTCGTGCGTTGTGCGCGGTCGATCCCTGCCCGGCGTGGAAGATCCTGACGATTACCTTTACCAATAAAGCGGCGGGAGAGCTGAAAGAGCGCCTTTGTGCGATGCTCGGCAGTGCGGGGGATGAAGTGACCGCCAGTACGTTTCATTCCTTCTGCGCTCGCATTATGCGTCGGGAAGGTCAGGCGCTCGGCTTTTCTTCTCATTTTACGATTTATGATACGCAGGACAGCCAGCGCTTAATGAAGGAGTGTATGAAGCGTCTGAACATTGATGAAAAGACGATGTCTCATAAGGTGATTCTCGGGGAAATCAGCCGCGCAAAAGATACGCTGACGTCCCCTGAAAGCTATGCGGCACAGGTCGGTTCGGATTTTCGGCTCAAGCTCGTGGCTCGTTGTTATGCGCTGTATGAACAGGAATTGCAAAAGGCGGATGCGATGGATTTTGATGATCTGCTTTGCAAAACCGTGGAGCTGTTTGAGACGCACCCCGAGGTGCTCGATAAATACCGTCGTCGTTATCGCTATATTATGGTCGATGAGTATCAGGATACCAACCACGCCCAGTACCGTCTGGTAAGTCTCCTTGCGGGACGAGACGGGAATTTGTGCGTTGTCGGTGACGATGATCAAAGTATTTATAAATTCCGCGGTGCAACCATTGAGAATATCTTGAATTTCGAAGACGAATATCCGCAAAGTAAGGTGATTCGTCTGGAGCAGAATTACCGCTCGACAAAAACGATCCTGGATGCGGCGAATCGCGTGATTGCCCGCAACGTCGGTCGTAAGGGGAAAACCCTCTGGACGAATAATGATAAAGGCGATCCTATCTTCTGGTATGTGACGGATAACGAGGATGAGGAAGGAAGACAGATCGCGCAGATCGTGCAAAACGGTGTGGCGTCCGGACGTCGTTATCGTGATTTTGCGGTGCTGTATCGTGCCAGAGCGCAATCCAACGCTATTGAACGTGTGCTTGTGAAGAGCGGCGTGCCGTATCGTGTGATCGGTGGACACCGCTTCCGAGACAGCCAGGAGGTGCGCGATGCCACCGCATATCTGCGTGTGATCAACAATCCTGCGGATGCCGTTTCGTTGCGTCGTATCATCAATGTTCCGAAACGCGGGATCGGTGAAACCACGATGGATAATGCGTCGGAGATCGCGGAAAATCTCGGGGTTTCTTTGTATGAGGTGCTTGCCCATGCGGCGGATTATCCGAGCATTTCCCGTGCGGCGGCGAAGCTGAAATCCGTGATCGAAATGCTTGATGCACTGCGTGAGATGACCGCTGACGGCGAAACCGCACCGCACATTCTTTATAAAGAGATGCTCTCGCGTACAGGATATCTTGCGATGTGGGAGGCGATGGGAGAGGCAGAGCAGGATCGCGTCGAAAACCTTCGCGAATTGGAATCCTCTATCCTGAATTATGAGCAAAATACGCCCGAAGAGTTGCCGACGTTGTCCGGCTTCCTTGAAGAGGATGCCTTGATGACGGATATCGATAATTACGATACGTCAGCGGACGCGATCGTGCTGATGACGATGCATGCGGCAAAAGGTCTTGAATTTCCTGTCGTGTTTTTGCCCGGCTTTGAAGATGGTATTTTCCCCGGTCGCAACAGCTTGTTCGCGCCCGAGGAGATGGAAGAAGAACGACGCCTTTGCTATGTCGGTATTACGCGAGCAAGAGAACAGCTCTATGTGCTTTCTGCAAAAAGCCGTATGATGTTCGGTATGACGAATCGCAATCCCGTCTCGCGTTTTATGAAGGATATCCCGCAGGATCTGATCGAGGAACACGACCTGTCCACCTTCGGCGGCTTCAGTTATTCCGATCGGACGGAGGGCACCTATCATAAAAAAGCCTCCGATTTGATCGCATCGGCTACGAGACGGGCAGAACAGCGCTCAACATCACCTTCGGTTGTATCGAAGTCTCAGCCCCGCAAAAGCGGTAGTGCGCTTGAGCGGCAGAAGCTGGCGGCAGGAAACACCGCCGCTTCCTCGGGTGGTTCGTTCGCGGTCGGTGACGAAGTGGTGCATAAGGTGTTTGGTCGCGGTACCGTCCGCGCGGCCTCTCCGATGGGCAACGATTGTCTTCTTACGATTGATTTTGAAACCGGTACCAAAAAGCTGATGGCGAATTTTGCTAATTTGAAAAAAGCGTAATGGAAAACAGCCGCCGAAAGGCGGCTGTTTTTGCACCATCTGACGGGTTGCTCATAGAATGGTAGTGACAACCGCCCGATTCCAGGGCAGGTGTACGACTACTGATAAATGGGGGATCGACTTATGGCGAATCGTTCTTGGCGCGACGGAGCGCATCAGAGCGTGCGGCACCGCAAACCGCCCGAGATGAATCAAGCGGTTTGTGTGGATGTCGGGCGCGTATTTGACAGCTGTTCCGATCGCGATTGTGTGGAGGATCTGGCGGTTTTCTTTTCGGTCGCGGATCAAGCGGTGATCGACGACGCTGTGGATGTCCGCGTGAAAAAGGCATCTATTCTGGCAACCTGTATCGATGTGGATGAGCTTCCGTTGCAAAATGGTTGCTATTCCTGCAAGCTGACCTTCTTCGTGGAAGTCACAGTAGAAGTGCAACAAGCGTGTGAATGCAAATGCACAACCGTCTGTGGTTGCACGATGTTTGAAAAAACCGTTGTATTGTACGGCGGGGAAAGCTCGGTTCAGGTATTTGACGGAGAATTTCGTTCCGAATGTCATTCTCATTGCGAACTGACAAACGGTAACCGTCCTCGGTGTCAGGTGCAAATCGCGGAGCCCGTGGTTCTCGAAACAAGGCTGGCTAACGAGTGCGGATGTTGCTCTTGCTGTGTAGGAAAGCGCTTGCCGCCTCGATATCTCGAGAGATTCGGCGGTCAACTTGCCGAAAACGGCGGGACAAAGCGTGTGTATGTGACACTTGGTGTGTTTACGATTGTGCAGTTGGTACGCAATGCGCAGATGATGGTGCCGATGATCGGGTATTGCCTGCCGTGTAAGGAGTGCAATAACGATGAAGTGTCACCCTGCGACGTGTTTCGGACGATGTCGTTCCCGACGGAGGAGTTCTTTCCACCTGTGTGTAAGGACGGTCAAAAGCGTTGAAAAAAGCCTGCCTTTCGCATGGAAGGCAGGCTTTTGCACGTTTACAGCTTGGCGATTCGCTCAAGATCATACGGTGTTTGCTGATATACAAAATAATTGAGCCAGTTGGAGAAGAACAGATGGGCGTGACTGCACCACGTCATAGGCGGTACCGCCTCGGGATTATCTCCGGGGAAGTAGTTGCGCGGTACTTGCGGGTTGAGCCCGCGACCGACATCGCGTTGATATTCGTAGGCGAGTGTCAGGCGGTCATATTCGCAGTGCCCTGTCACGAACACCTCGCGTCCGTCCTCGGAAGCAATAATGGTGGGGCCGGCTGCGTCGGAGGTGGCGACAACGCGCAGATTCTCTACGCGGTCGATGTCTGCTTGACGAATTTCGGTGTGCCGCGAATGGGGCATATGAAACACCTCGTCGAAACCTCGGGTGAGCGGGTGATTGGCATACAGCGGACGATGCTTGTAGATGCCTGACAGCTTGTTTGGCATTTGATATTTATTGATGCCGTACAGATGGTACAGACCGGCCTGTGCACCCCAGCATATATAAAGGGTAGAATAGACGTGGCTGTGCGCCCAGTCGATGATCTCACACAGCTCGTCCCAATAGTCCACCTGCTCAAACGGGATCTGTTCCACGGGAGCCCCGGTGATGATCAGTCCGTCATAATGTTTGTCGCGGATGTCACTGAAGCTTTGATAGAATTCAAGCAGGTATTCCTTGGAGGTGTTTTTTGCGGTGTGGGTGACCGTTTGCATCAGATCGACATCGACCTGAAGCGGCGTATTGCCCAGAAGGCGGAGAAGCTGTGTTTCCGTGACCTCTTTTGTAGGCATCAGGTTGAGAATCAAAATGCGAAGCGGACGTATGTCCTGGTGGCTCGCACGGTCCTCGGTCATGACAAAGATATTCTCCGATTCCAGCGTTTTTGCGGCAGGGAGATTGTCGGCGATTTTGATCGGCATAACGTTGTGCTCCATTAGTAATATGGATATAGTATAGCAAAGTTTTCGGAAAGTTGCAACACTTTCGCGTTATGGAATTTTACATCGAAAAAAACCGAAAAAAGTTTCGAAAAGGTGTTGACAAAAGCTGAGGGGTGTGATATTATATCGAAGCTGTCTCGCGAGAGGCGGCGCAG
>JAFQMR010000157.1 GCA_017396175.1 Clostridia bacterium | reverse complement strand
GACCGCGAGATCGTTTCGCGCGGGATCGGGCACTACAACCGTCCGAAGGGCGGCTATTTCGTGAGCCTGTACGCCATGCCGCAGACCGCAAAGCGCGCGCTGCAGCTCGTGAAGGAAGCGGGCGTCACGATGACCCCCGCCGGCGCGACCTATCCGTACGGACAGGATCCGTTCGACAGCAATATTCGTCTGGCCCCGAGCTTCCCGCCGCTCAGTGAATTGCAGACGGCGACGGAGCTGTTCTGCATCTGCGCGGAGATTGCCGCGATCGAAGCACAGCTCGGCTGATGGCGGAAAATATGAATTTTCGGGAAAACAACGGAAAATCCGTCGGGAATGATTGACATTCCCGACGTTTTCTTTTATAATAGACCAGTATATTATCTCCTTTTGCGCCGTTTCGGCGGTGCATAAAGAATCTGACCGTGGAGGGTGAACCAATGAAGAGAACACCGAAAGGCATTTTCTTCGTTGTCGTTCTGCTTATCGCGTGCTTCAGCTACACGGCGTTTTTCGGCGTGACGGCGGCATACGGTGACCGACAGGACGTGGTCATTCGCGGTGCGGCGGATATTCGATTCGGTATCGATATTCGCGGCGGCGTGGACGCTACGTTCGGTCCGGCGGACGACAGCATTGATGCCACTGACGAGCAAGTCGAAGCGATCAAGACGATCATTGAGCGTCGTCTGGTCGACAAAAACATTACGGACTATGAGTGCTATGCGGATACCGCGAACGATCAGGTGATCGTGCGCTTCCCGTGGCAGACGGGCGAGAGCGATTTCGATGCCAATAAGGCGATCGAAGAGCTCGGTGAGACCGCGCAATTGAACTTCTACTACGGCAGTGAGACGAAGACCGCCTATGATGCCGAGGGTAACGCGATCCAGGTTCCCGCCGGTGAGCTTGTGACCTCGGGCGACGGCGCCGATGCGGTTGCCGGTTGGACGCAGGACGAGAAGACCGGTCAAAGCTCGCCTGTCGTGTTCTTGACGCTCAAGGGTGACGCGGTGCAGAAGTTTGCCGACGCGACCTTGAAGCAGTACAACAACAATCAGGCGCCGATCTCGATCTGGCTTGATAACGAGATGATTTCCGCTCCGAACGTGCAGGCGCACATCACCGACGGCGAAGCTGTCATTTCGGGCGGCACGATCACCGACTATGCGTCGGCGCAGGATCTGGCGAACACCATCAATGCGGGTGCTCTGCCGTTCAACATCAAAGCCACCTCGACCTCGAGCCTCTCTCCGACGCTCGGTGAAAAGGCGCTGGAAGCGATGGTCGTGGCGGGTCTGGTTGCCCTGCTCCTTGTGACCGTTTATGTGATCTTCTGGTATCGCCTGCCCGGCGCAGTGGCCATGATCGCGCTGGTCGGTCAGATCGCCGCGACGCTGGCGATCATCTCGGGCTATTTCCCGAACGCCGACAGCTTTACGCTGACCTTGCCCGGTATTGCGGGTATCCTGCTGTCTATCGGTATCGGCGTGGATGCGAATGTCATTACGTCCGAGCGTGTGCGTGAGGAACTCCGCCGCGGTAAGACCATTGACGGTGCGATCCGTGCCGGCTCGAAGAATTCCCTCGGTGCGATCTTTGACGGTAACATCACCGTGTTGATCGTGTCCATCGTGCTGATGGGCGTGTTCGGTCCGCCCTCCAGCATCTGGTCGAAGATCATGTCTGTCGTGCTGGCTATGTTCCCTGCATCGACAACGGGTATGGTGTATTCGTTCGGCTTCACGCTGTTTATCGGCGTGCTGTTGAACTTCATCTTCGGCGTCGCGTTGTCGCGCTTGATGCTGCGCTCTGTGTCGCGCTTCAAGTGCCTGCGTAATCCTTGGCTGTACGGAGGTGAGCGCCATGTTGGATAATGTGAAATTCAGCTTTATTAAGCATTGCAAGATCTTCTGGATCGTCAGTGCCTGCATTATGTGCGTCGGTCTGCTTATGAACGTCATTTTCGGCGTGGAAATGGACGTGGCATTTAAGGGCGGCACGTTGCTCAAGTACTGCTACACGGGCGAACTGGATATGGCGGCGGCGGAGACCTTCTTTACCGAGCAGATCGGCGAAAAAGCCACCGTGGAAACGTCGGTTGACGGCGGTGTCACGCTGATCAACGTGTACAGCACCGCGGTGGTGGATAACGAGAAGCAGCAGACGATCAACGATTCCTTCGCGAAGTCGTTTGAAGCGAACACCCCCGAGCTGACGGCGGCGAATGCCATTCAGCCGTCTCTGGGCAATCTGTTCTTTGTGAAGTGTCTGGTGGCGTTGTTGCTCGCGTCGCTGTTGCTGGTATTCTACGTGGCGTACCGTTTCCGCAAGATCGGCGGCTGGTCTGCCGGCTTGATGGCGGTCGTGGCACTGGTACACGATCTGCTGATCGTTTACTTCACGTTCGTGATCTTCCGCATCCCGCTCGACGGCAACTTTGTCGCGGTGATGCTGACCATCCTCGGTTACTCACTCAATGACACGATCGTTATCTATGACCGTATCCGTGAAAACCGTTCGCGTCTCGGTAAGTCGGCGGATATCTGTGAGGTTGTCGACCTCAGCCTCCGTCAGTCCTTCCGCCGTACGATGAACACCTCCGTCACGACGACGATCGTGGTGCTGACGCTGGTGGTTGTGGCGCTGACGCAAAACCTCGATGCGATCATCAGCTTTGCGGTGCCGCTGTTCTTCGGCGTGTTGTCCGGCTTCTACAGCTCGACCTTCCTGTGTGCTCCCGCGTGGGCTCTCTGGACGAAGAAGAGAAACAAATAATACAAATTGAAAAAGCCGCTGTCGGTTCAGACCGACAGCGGCTTTTTGCATATTACAGATCAATGGAAACGCCCAGATGGAAGGAATAAATGACCGATCGAGCGACAGGTCGTTGAAGTGCGCGGGATAGCGCCGCTTTATAGACTTCCAGCTGCGGACGGTAGCGGAGAACCAGCTCGTCGGCGGTTTTTACGCGATCTGTTTTGTAGTCGACGATCACCAGTTCGCCGTTTTCTTCGAACACAGCGTCGACGATGCCTTGGACAAGCACCGTTTCCGTACGGGCATCGGGAGGCAAGGTGTCGGCCGAGGCGAAGTCGGTTACAGGGCGTTCGATGGCAAACGGAAACTCCCGCAACAGCAACGGCGAAGCGGCCATCCGTGCGGCAATCGGGCTTTTCAGGAATGTC
>JAFQMR010000156.1 GCA_017396175.1 Clostridia bacterium | reverse complement strand
GTCGTTCATGAACGACCCCTACGGACTTGCCGCAGGTATGCGCAAAATCATCGGCGACCGTGTAGGGAACGGCCTATGTGCCGTTCCGCTCGGATCGGATGCATAGTGTTTACACCCAAGAAAAACGGACGGTTCACAAACCGTCCGTTTTATGATAACAGTAATTCTTCCAATGAGATGTTTAATACTTTTGCAAAGGCGATGATCTCGATATCGGTGACGAAGCGCTTGCCGCATTCGATGCGCTGGATGGCGTTTTTATCGAGGTCGATGCCCACCAACTGCATACGGTCGGCAAGCTCACGTTGCGAAATGCGCATCTCGTGGCGCACATGGGAAATCACCTTACCGCACACATTGTTTAAACCCTCGTCGGTTTTGTTAATAAACATAATTGTCTCCATTTTTACATTTAGTGCTTGTCAACAAGAAAATTATATGCTATAATACTCTTGAAATGACATTCATTGAATGTCAAACAAGCTTTTTTATAGAAGGTTGCAATGGGAAAAATAAATACGAAGACGCGGCGGTATTACAGGAGTCGAAGATGCGGCAGCGTGTAGGAGGCTGCCATGAGAGAATCTTGACAAGATTTTCTTACGGAGGTATATTAACAGTAGAAAGAATGCTAAATGCAACAAAGGAGGTCCCCTGTTATGAAAAAAGTATGGAGTATATTTTGTGTATGCATGATGGTACTCGGTATGGTGCCGATGCTGTCGCTTGCGGCAACCGCTCTGGAAGAGGGCGGCTTTACGTACACCGTCCTCAGTAACGGTACCGCTAAAATTACCGGTTACACAGGGGCGGCCGCCGAGGTCGTGATTCCGTCGACGATTGAGGGTTACGCGGTGACCGAAATCGGCAACAGTGCCTTTGAAAATTCGACGACGTTGACGTCGGTCACGGTGCCCGAAGGGGTTACGATCCTTTGGCCTTCGGCGTTTGCCAATTGCGATGCGCTGACGTCGGTGTCCCTGCCGGAAAGTTTGACCAACGTGGCAAGCTATATCTTTAAAGATTGTGATGCTTTGCAATCGATCGTTCTGCCTAAAAAGCTCATCAGCATCGGCTACAGTATCTTTGAAAGTTGCGATCGTTTGAAATCCGTTGTTCTTCCCGAAGTCATGACCGACGTCAGTCAACGGATGTTTTACGGATGTAGCAGTTTGACAGAGATCACCATTCCCGAAAGGGTGAAGTTTTTCGATAAAGACGCGTTTCACGGATGCACGGCGCTGACGTCGATCAATATTCCCGAGCGTGTCACGGAGATCCGCTACGGTGCATTTTACCATTGCAGAGCCTTGACGTCCGTTACGTTGTCGAGTAATTTAAAGAGCATCGGCGATCATGCGTTTGCCGATTGCAGCGGCTTGACGTCGCTCGTCGTCCCGACCAATGTGAAGACGATCGGTGAAGCGACTTTTTCGGGATGCCACAGTCTTGAGACTGTGACGTTGCCCGAAGGTTTGACGAGCATGGGGCGGCATGCGTTTTCTCATTGTGTGAAATTGCAGTCTATCGACATTCCCGATAGCGTGACTACGATAGGATACAGTGCGTTTGATTGTTGTTCGCAACTGGCTTCGGTCACGTTGCCTACCAACTTGACAAGCCTCGAAATGTATACGTTTGACCGTTGTGCCAATCTGACGACCGTGACGATCCCGGCGAATGTGACGAGTATCGAGAGTACGGCGTTTATCCGTTGCAGCCGTTTGGAGGAGATCGCGGTTGATCAAGAGAATGCGACGTATTGCAGCGATGACGGCGTGGTGCTGAACAAAGCGAAAACCGCTGTGGTGATGTGCCCTGCGGGGAAAACAGGTACGTATGTGATTCCCGACGGCGTGACAAGCATCGGGGATGAGGCGTTTCATTTCAGCGAAAAGCTGGAAGGAATCACCATCCCCGCGACGGTGACGGAAATCGGTTTCCGTGCGGTTGTGGGTTGCCCTGCTTTGACGGCGATCACGGTTGATGCCAACAATCCTGCCTATTGTGATGAAGATGGTGTTTTGTTTGATAAAGCCAAAACCACCCTGCTTGTCTATCCCGCGAAAAAAGCGGGCGAGTATACGATTCCCGAAGGGGTTGCTCATATCGGCGAGTATGCGTTTATCTACTGCAAAGAGCTGACCGCTGTGACAGTTCCCGAAAGTGTAACGAGCATTGGCTATACCGCGTTTTACGATTGTGAGATGCTGACGGATGTGTATTATGCCGGCGCACCCTCACAGTGGAACGCGATCGCGATTGAGAGCGGAAATACGAGCCTGACCGGCGCGACCATCCATTTTGCTAAGTATGATAAAGGCGATATGGACGGCGACGGCGTGATCGATATGCTGGATGCGCTGGATGTGTACGTCTTGATTGCCAAGGGCCATATTTCGCAAGAACTGAAGGATTTGATGGATATGGACAGCGACGGCACGGTCAATATGTTTGACTGCTTGTTGGTCTTTAATATGGCGTCGGGCTTGACTGAGTGAATTTAATGAAAAATCCCCTTTCTTCGGAAAGGGGATTTTTTGTGTCATCATAACGGCACGGCACGCGCGAACAGGAACAATCAACCTCGTGTAGGGAACGCCCTGCGTGGCGTTCCGACGCGTGCTTTTGATAAAATGGTTGGTTTTACCGTAGGGGCGAATAACGAAAAGCCC
>JAFQMR010000155.1 GCA_017396175.1 Clostridia bacterium | reverse complement strand
CGGGCAACCTCACCTTTGTGCAGGAGGGCCTCTCCCTCGGCGATACGGTGGCCCCCGTCTCGATCAACCACGTGTACAACTCCTGCAACAGCAACACGAAACTCGGCTATGGCTACGGCTGGACACTGAACTATGCACAGATGCTTAAAGAGGTCACGCTCGGTGCGCGCACGTATTACGCCTATACCGACGCGGACGCGACGGTGCATTATTTCGATGTCACCGATGCGGCGGACGAATACGAGGACGAGGAACGCCTCGGCTTCAAGCTTAACGCCGCCAAAAATAAAATCAGCAACAAAAGCGACACCGTATGGTCGTTTGACACAAGCGGCCGCCTGACCTCCGTCAAGGAGGCACACGGCGAAGAGGTAACGATCACCTACGTGTCGGAGAATCGCATTGCATCGATCACGGACGGCCTCGGCCGAAGCTTTACTTTTACCTATGCAAACGGCTTTCTGGAAACGATCACCTCGCCCGACGGACGGGTCATGCATTGCGACTACGACGAGGGGTGCCCGATTAGGCTGTATATCACCGAAGGAACGGGTGCAGGCGCACCTGTGAAGGATCGCCGCAACTATACCTACAGCGGCAAGCGGTTGCTCACGGCAGAGGATGAGGCGGGCAATCACGCCGAGATCACCTACAGCGGCACGGGCGAAGCCGCCCGCGTGACCAAGCTCCGCCACCGTGTGGCATCGGATGCGGGGAAGTACACCCGTGCGTATACGGACATTGTGTACGGCTTGCATCACACCACCGTGACCGATCAGGACGGACTGGCCGTGACCTATCAGTTTGACGCGTTCGGCCTGACCCGCTCCGTATACAACGATCACGGTCACGCGCAATATTTCAAGAACTACGCACCGACCGCGCTCAATCCCGACGGCACCAAGACCTACGGTGTCGGCAAGCTGGAAGCGGCCTCGCAGACGCACTATATTGTGAATAACCGTCTGCTGGAGCACGGCTTTGAGCTGATCGACACACCGCTTCAGACACCGACGGAGGCGGCGACCTATTTTGAGATGTGGAGCGGGGTGCCGCAACGCTCCTCATGGGAACCGCAGGAGGGCCTGTATAGCCTGGTGCTCAACAACGAAGCGAGCGCCGACACCAAAACGGTTTCGCAGACAGTCCCCGCCTCCAAGCTGACAGGCGGCGCGACCTATACGCTGTCAGCGCAGGCGCGAGTATTCCGTGAAAGCGAAGCCGGTGCGACGCAAATGCTTGTGAAAACGCAGGACGGCACGGTGCTTGCGTCCTGCACGGTGCGCCGCGAGGAGGCGTGGCATACGGAGCAGATCCGCTTTACGCTTCCCGTCGGCAACACCTCGCCGCTTCAGGTGATGTTCACCAAAAGCGGCAACGGCATCGGCTATTTCGACAGCGTCCAGCTGGAGGAAAAGCCCACCGCCAATCGCTACAACCTGTTGCAAAACAGTGATCTGTCGCGATTCTATTCAAACGCCTCCAAGCCCTTTGCCTGGACGCTTGAGACGAGCGGCGGTATCGGCACGGTCACCGATGTGAGCAGTACGGACGAGACGCGAGAAGCGCTCGGTCTGGACGCGGGCTGTTTTTACACCGCCGTCAGCACCGCCGATCCCACCCGCGTCTTTTTCGACACCACCCTGTCGCAGACGGTACAGCTCGGCTCGCAGAAAACAGGCTCGACGCTGTCCTACGGCGGCTGGATGCTTCTCGATCCGCTTCCCACACCTGTCGATGAGCAGACGGACGATGTGAGCAAGTGCGGCATCCGCATCGAGCTGTACAACGGCGAAAACTATGTGCAATCGGCGTTTGTCGAAGCCAACCGTTATTGCGAGGAATGGCAGTTCCTCGGCGATGTCATCGTCGCAAAGCACCCCTTCTCCCGCGCTAAGGTATCGTTTGTGTATGAGCAGAATGTCAACGAGGCGCGCTTTGACGGCGCGTTCCTCTATGCGGACTATTTCGGGCACAGCTACCGCTACGACGACGAAGGCAATGTCATTTCCACCACCGCCTACGCCGATCAGAAATCGACATTCGAATACACCGCCTCCGACGATCTGCAGACCTTCGTCTCGCCCGCAGGTGCGTCCTATACCTACACCTATAACGACTTCCACGATGTGGAGACGGGCACCTCGGCCGAGGGCGTGACCTATGCCTACCGCTACGACGAGAATACAACCTCCGATACGTTCGGTCAGGTGCTGTCGGCGCAGACCTCGCTCGGCACGGCGCGCAATGACGCTACCGTAAAGTACAGCTTCGACGACAACAAGCTGCTGACATCACAGGAAACCGCCGATGTCCGCGACAAAGCCGTGACGCAGGTGTTCCGCGATGACGGCCTGCTCCTGAAAACGGAGGACGCGACGGGCGTTGTGATGGACTATACCTACGACACCCGTGACCGCGTCACCGCTGTCAAAGCGTCGAAGGACGGCGGGACACTGTCGACCGTCACCTATACCTACGACACCGCCGACCGCCTCAAGGAGATCCGTAACGGCGATGTGTGCTATGTCTTCACCTATGACGCGGCGGGACGCGTGGTGAATGTCGCGGTCGGCACATCGGCCGATAACACCGTGACGCTGTCCTCGACCGCCTATGTGGACAAGGTGTCCGCGAACAGCTACCATTCCGCGCAGGTGGCAAGGCAGACCTACGGCAACGGCGATCATACGGCCTATACCTACGATGATTTCGGCCGTGTGATCGGAGTGCGGTTCGAGGGCGACACCGCCGACCGCTTTACCTATACCTACGACAACGAGGGCTGTCTCGTGGCCGTCACGGATACGGAGAGCGGCACAACGGTGCAGTACGAATACGACCTCTCGAAGCGCCTGTCCCGCATCCGACAAAGCGACGGCTACGCCCTCACCTACGAATACAACGCCGAAAATGCGCTCGTCGGGGTGACGGAATCGGTCGCGGGGGTTGAAAAATCCACGCGTTACGTGTATAATAAAGACAGTCAGATCACCAAAGCCTCGTCCCCGACAGGCTCGGCGGTCTATTATGACTACAGCTACGACCGCAGGGTGAATCACTATACCGAAGAGGCGCTTTCGCTGAACAAGGATCGGTACGGCTTTGTACAGATCAACGGTGCGACGATGACCGTGACGGAGGATGGGATGAGTCCCGTGGCCGACGCGCCCACCGTGAAAATTACGCGCACCGCCACCGCCGCCGATATCACGAACAAGGACGCGGTGCAGCTGCAAAGCCTGCTGTCCGATCATCGCTATGTGCTGTCGTATTGGTACCGTGCAACAGAGGGCGCAAGCGGTAAGCTGAACGCGACACTGTCGCTGACGAAATCGAATGCCGCCGTACAGGACACGGTCGAAACGGTGCTTTCCGCCGACGGCGAATGGCATTATGTCGAATGCTTGCTGACGGCGAAGGGCGATCTGTATTCGCAGAAAAGCGACCACATCAGTCCGACGCTGATCTGGACGGGCGCGGGCTCTGTCGGCACGCTGGAGCTCAATGGGATTCACTTCTCGGACGAATTCGACACCGTCGCGTTCCCGAAAGATCTGTCCTATACGACGATGGCGGCGCTTGCGACGAGTACCGCTCCTACGGATGCCGATGCGCCGAACCCTGCGTTTGTGCGCGAATGGACGAAAACGGGGCAGGGGTATCAGTGGATCGGATGCCTGAACCGCGCAATGGCAACGACGGCGCCGCAACCGGGCGAGGTGTGGGAGCTGACCTGCCACGCAAAATATGTCAGTGGCACGATCGATACAGGACTGTTTCTGGAATTCCGCGACGGCAACGCGACGGGTACCGCCGTGTCGACGCGCGGCTCGATCACGCTCGACACGGACGATTCCGACTGGCATACCTATAAAACCTACGTCACCGTGGCGGATAACGCGTATGCGAATTGTACGGAGCTGTTGCCGTATGTCGGCTGGCTCGGCAGTGAAACGGCGGGGGCGATCCGCATCAGCGGCATCACCGTCCGCAAGGTAGGGAATCAGCTGTCGCCCGATATGGCTCCGCTCACCGAAGGGAACGGCGTGACGGTCACGTCCACGGCGAGTGACAGCGCACCGATTGCGTATCAGCCGCTCTGGACGGCGCAAAACCCCGCTTCTTCCTCGAAGGTGGTCGCGATGCCGATCACGTCCGTACCGCAACCGAAGGCAACGGACGAGTGGACGCTTGCGTTTTGGGCGAAGACGACGGACGATGTGCGCCTCGTGACCTATTGCCCCGGCGTAGGAATGACCAACACGGCACTCCCTGCGGACGGTCGCTGGCATTATGTGACGAAATCGCTCACGTTTGACGCGGCGTATGATCTGTCGGGCATCGCGGTCAATATGATGCTCTCGGCGGGTGCGACCGTGGAGCTGAACGGTGTCAGTATTGTCCCCGGGGATACGCCGCTCGCCACCGAAAGCTACCAAAATTCGGCGGCCCTGAAAAACAAAACGATCGACACGGGAACGGT
>JAFQMR010000154.1 GCA_017396175.1 Clostridia bacterium | reverse complement strand
GTTCGAGTCCGGCCACCGGCACCAAACAAAAAAAGCACCCCGCGGGGTGCTTTTTTGTTTGGTGCAACGAAATACGCCTGCGGCGTGTGAAATATGGCTTCGCCATGTGAAATAGCTTCGCTGTGAAATCGTTGCTTCGCAACGGTGAAGGGCGTATTTCATTTCACTGGATGCGAAAGCATCCAATTTCACAATGACCGTAGGTCATTATTTCACATTTGCCCATAGGGCAAATATTTCACTAAAAGGAGTAGAAGGAATGGCAGAATCATAATTGCGTGAATCGTCCACCGATTTTGCGGTAAAGATCATTAAGCTTTGTGAAACGATCAAAGGGCATCATTCTCTTACCAATCAATTGGAGCGTTCAGCGACATCCATCGGTGCCAATATTCATGAGGCGAATTATGCACACGGAAAAGCAGACTTTATCGCGAAATTGCAAATCGCCCTGAAAGAATGTTATGAAACCGAATATTGGTTGGAATTATTTGTAAAATCGGAAATCATAGGTTGCGACATTGCCAAAGACCTTTATAATCAATGCGGCACGATCCGCCGCATCCTCATCGCTTCTATCAACACCGCCAAAGAAAAACAATAAATCAAACCCGCATAGCAGAGCGGTTTTGACACTTTCACATATAACAAAGCAACCGATCGAGGTCTAACCCTCTGTCGATTGTTTTCTTATATTAAAAACGGCGCATCTCTGCTTTCGCATTGAAAACCGTATAATATTCTGCTACAATAGAACACAAGAAACCCCAAAGGAGTCGCGTTATGAGTGTGAATTTTCAAAAGGATATGGTGGTCTATCAGATCTATCCGCGGTCGTTTCTGGACACGAACGGCGACGGTATCGGCGATCTGCGCGGCATCATCAAAAAGCTCGATTACCTTGCCGACCTCGGTGTGAATGCGCTGTGGCTCTCCCCCGTTTACGTCAGTCCCGACGACGACAACGGCTACGACATTGCCGATTACAAGGCGATCCATCCGCAATTCGGCACGATGGACGATTTTGACGAGCTTGTAAAAGAGGCGAAAGCCCGCGGCATCGGCATCGTGATGGATCTGGTGATCAACCACACCTCCGACTAGCACGAATGGTTCAAGCGTGCTTTAGCGGGTGACGAGCGGTATCAGCAGTATTACATCCTCCGCGAGGGTAAAAACGGTAAGCTCCCGAACAACTGGGGCAATTTCTTCGCGGAGTGTCCGTGGACGCCGTTCGGCGATACGGACAAATACTATCTGCATCTGTTTTCCAAGAAACAACCCGACCTGAACTGGCACAACCCCGCCGTACTCGAGGAAGTCAAGGATATCTTGCGGTTCTGGTTGGATCGCGGGGTGATGGGCTTCCGCTGTGACGTGATCAACGTCATTTATAAAAACAGCCTCGAAAACGGCAAAAAACGCCTTGCCCTGACAGGACTGGAGCATTACCTCTCCACCGAAGGCTGTCACCGCATTCTTCGGGAGCTTCGCCGCGAGGTGCTTGATCCCTACGGGGCATTCACCGTCGGTGAAACGGTGTTTGTCGATCTGCCTGAGGCAAAAGCGCTCAGCGATCCCGAACGAGGAGAGCTTGACATGCTGTTTGCGTTCGAGCACACGGAATGCGACCAGCTGTTTGTGAAATGGTTCAAGATCCGTCTGTCGCCGAAGCGGCTGATGAAATGCCTTGTAAAATGGCAGACGGGCAAGGATTGGAACGCCTGCTATTTTGAAAACCACGACCAGCCGCGCTTTATCTCCCGATTTGCCGATGCCGCCCCGTTCCGAAAGGAAGCCGCCACGATGATGGCGGGCCTGCAGATGACTCTGCGCGGTACGCCTTATGTCTACGAGGGACAGGAGATCGGTATGACGAATTTTGATTATGACCGCATCGAGGACGTGCAGGACATCGAAAGCCACAACATCGACGCGCTGGCGAAGAAGCTGCCTCTCCCCGCCTCCGTGCGCTGGAAGATGATCCGCCGCACCTCCCGCGACAACGCCCGCACACCGATGCAATGGACGGCCGAAGCGCACGGCGGATTCACGAGCGGCACGCCGTGGCTGAAGGTCAACGGCAACCACAAAACGGTCAATGTCGAAACGGACACGGCAGACAAGAACGGTGTCCGCGCCTTCTGGAAGCGGATGATCGCCCTTCGAAAGACCGATCCCGTGCTGATCGACGGCACCTTTGAGCCGATCTATACGGGACGGCGGCTCTTTGTTTTGACCGCGTGCTCGGTAACGAACGGCACCGCATCTTTTGCAATATGAGCGGCAAGGCGGCGAAGCTTCCCAAAGCGTTGCGCGGCGACACACCGACCGTGTCCAATTATATCGACCATAGTCCCGATACGTTACAGCCGTTTGAATTCCGTATGGTTTAAAACCCATTGCAAAGGCGCGGCTTATTTGCTATACTGAAAACAGCAAAACCCCATCTGCCTTGAAGGAGGATGTGTCAATGAAGAAAAAAGGAACGTGGAGCGTGTTGCTCGTTCTGTCGATGGCGGCGTTTATCATGGTCATCGATTCCACGGCAATGAACGTGTCCATCTCCAATCTGGTGGCGGATCTGAACACCGATATCGGTACGATCCAGACGATTATGTCTTTGTACACGCTGATCATGGCGGTGTTTATGCTTCCCGGTGCCAAGATCGCCGATATGTTCGGCAAGAAGAAGATCTTTATAATCGGTGTAGCGCTGTACGGTGTCGGCACGCTGACCGCCGCCGTGGCCGTTAACACCGTGATGCTGTTTATCGGCTGGGCGGTGATCGAAGGTCTTGCCTCGTCGCTGATGATGCCGACGGCCCTTTCTCTTATCACCTCTGCCTACGAAGGAAAGCAACGTGCCGTTGCAATGTCGATCTATACGGCGATGTCCTCGGTCGCGCTTGCCATCGGCCCGTTGTTCGGCGGTCTGATCACCACCTATCTTTCCTGGCGCTTTGTGTTTGCGCTGGAGGTGCTGATCGTCGCTTTCATCCTCATCCGCTACAAAACGATCCTCAGCATCGATGCCCCTTCGGGCGACCGCACACAGCGGTTCGACCTTGTCGGAACGGCGCTGTCGATGTTTGCTCTGCTGTCGATCATTTCGGGGGCTCTGCTGTCCACCACCTACGGCTGGTTCACACCGAAAGCGCCGTTCACGCTGTTCGGCTTCACACTCGAACACGTATCCCTCACCTTTATCCTGCTGTGCGCGGGCGTTGTGTTTCTCGGACTGCTCATCGGGTGGCTTGTGTACGCGAAGTCCCGCAACAAGCCTGTGCTGATCGATATCAACGTCTTCAAAAGCCGCACCTATGACTTTGTACTGCTGATCAATTTCTCGGTGCAGATCTGCCTGATGGGTACGATGTTCATCACCTCCATCTATATGCAGAACATTCTGCAGTACAACGCCT
>JAFQMR010000153.1 GCA_017396175.1 Clostridia bacterium | reverse complement strand
ATGAGCCCGACGAGCTACCCCTGCTCCACTCCGCGATATCCGTTTCGTTTGGTGCGTGTCTATTATAACCGAAGGGTTTCAAAAAATCAAGCCTTTTTTGAAAGTTTTTTTCGTTTTCTTTCGACACGGTTCGCAAACGGCAAAATATGGCATACAAATCGGACGTGCAAATGCGCATACTGCTTTTAAAACCGCAACGGATGATCACACGGCTGAAAAATATTGGTAGTTTTTCAAAACGCTTGTATTTTGCGGCCGTTATCGTGTATGATGATTCGGCGGGTATGCGATGGGAGAGCAACGCGATATGGCATATTGGTACGATGCATGGCAAGGCTTCGAAGGCGGCTCGTGGGTAGATACCGTCAACGTCCGCAGCTTTATCCGCCATAACTACACGCCCTATGAGGGGGACGAGTCGTTTCTTACACCTCCGACCGATGACACGAACGCCCTGTGGGAGCAGGTGATGACGCTCACACAGCAGGAGCGGGAAGCGGGCGGTGTCCTCGATATGGATACGGAGACGGTTTCGACGATCACCTCTCATGCGCCCGGGTATCTTGACCGAAAGCGGGAGCGGATCGTCGGGTTTCAGACCGATAAACCCTTTAAGCGTGCGCTTCAGCCCTACGGCGGCATCCGTATGGCGCAGAAGGCGTGTGAGGAGAACGGCTATAAGGTCAGTAAGACGGTGGCGGAATTCTTCACCGAGCACCGCAAAACACACAACGCGGGTGTGTTTGATGCGTACACGCCCGAAATGCGCGCCTGTCGCAAAAGTCACATCATCACGGGACTTCCCGATGCGTACGGACGCGGCCGCATCATCGGCGATTACCGTCGTGTGGCGCTGTACGGCGTGGATCGTCTGATAGAAGATAAGGAAGAGCAAAAGCGTTCGACGGGCGGTGTGATGCGGGAAGAAACCGTGCGTCTCCGCGAGGAGTTAAGCGAACAGATCCGTGCCCTGCATCAGCTGAAGGTGATGGCGGGGCGTTACGGCTACGACATTTCGCATCCCGCACGGGATACGAAGGAAGCGATCCAGTGGCTTTATTTTGCGTATCTTGCCGCCATCAAGGAGCAAAACGGCGCGGCAATGTCGCTCGGTCGCACCTCGACCTTTCTTGATATTTACGCCGAGCGCGACCTGAAAAACGGACGCTTTACGGAGTCGGAGCTGCAGGAGCTGACCGATCATTTTATTATGAAGCTGCGCTTAGTAAAGTTTGCGCGGACACCGGAATACGAAGCCTTGTTTTCGGGGGATCCGCAATGGGTGACGGAGTCACTCGGCGGTGTCGGCGTAGACGGCCGTCATATGGTGACCAAAATGAGCTTTCGCTATCTGCATACCTTGCACAATCTGGGGCCTGCGCCCGAACCGAACCTGACGGTGCTGTGGTCGGTCCGTCTGCCCGAGGCGTTTAAACGCTATTGTGCCAAAATGTCGATCGAGACCTCGTCGGTGCAATATGAAAACGACGATATTATGCGTGTGACGCACGGGGATGATTACGCGATCGCCTGCTGTGTATCCTCGATGCGTGTCGGTAAGGAGATGCAGTTTTTCGGTGCCCGCGCCAATCTGGCAAAGTGCCTGCTGTATGCGATCAACGGCGGTGTCGACGAGATATCCCGTGAGCAGGTGGGGCCTGCGTTTCGTCCCGTGACGGGGGATACGCTTGACTTCGATGAACTGATGGAAAAATATGACGCGATGATGGCGTGGCTGGCTTCCGTTTATGTCAACACTCTCAACGTGATCCACTATATGCACGATAAATATTGTTACGAACGCCTTCAGATGGCGCTCCACGATAAAGAGGTGACACGGTGGTTCGCAACGGGAATCGCGGGGCTGTCGGTGGTGGCAGATTCGCTGTCGGCGGTCAAATATGCCAAGGTGCACGTGATCCGCGATGAGAGCGGTCTTGCCGTCGATTATCGGACGGAGGGGGAGTTTCCGAAATTCGGCAACGACGACGACCGTGTCGACGAGATCGCGCGCGATGTTGTGCATCGCTTTATGGAGCATATCCGCGCCAATTACACCTATCGTGGCAGTATCCCTACGACGTCAATTCTTACGATCACGTCGAATGTCGTCTACGGTAAGGCAACGGGCTCTACGCCCGACGGACGCCGAAAGGGAGAAGCGTTTGCTCCGGGTGCCAACCCGATGCACCGTCGCGACAAAAACGGTGCCATCGCGTCGTTGGCGTCGGTGGCGAAGCTGCCGTTCATCGATGCGCAGGACGGCATTTCCAACACATTTTCCGTCATCCCGGGTGCCCTCGGTAAGGATACCCGTGTATTCACGGGAGAGCTTGAGGTGGATATCGGTTGTGCGGTCGGACCGTGCGCCGTTCCCAACTTGCAGGAGGGGCTCGACGCGGATGACCTGTAATGAAAAAAGGAGTTTATTATGTCTGCAACCACACAACAAATCGATAATCTGGTGGCGCTTCTCGACGGGTATGTCGAGCAGGGCGGCCACCACCTGAACGTCAATGTGTTTACAAAAGAAACCCTGCTCGATGCGCAAAAGCACCCCGAGCGGTATCCTCAGCTGACCGTCCGCGTCAGCGGCTATGCCGTAAACTTTGTCAAGCTGACAAAGGAGCAGCAGGACGAGGTGATTGCCCGCACCTTTCACGAAGAGCTGGGATGATCGGGCGGATCCATTCCGTCGAGAGCTTCGGCACGGTCGACGGGCCCGGCGTGCGGTTTGTGATCTTTTTTCAAGGCTGTCCGATGCGGTGCCTCTACTGCCATAATCCCGATACGTGGGATCCGAAGGGCGGAGAGCCGATGTCGGTGGACGAGCTTCTTTCGCGCTTTCGGAAAAACCATTCGTTTTATCGGCAGGGCGGCATTACGGCGACGGGCGGAGAACCGCTGTTGCAGTTGCCCTTTCTGACGGCATTGTTTGAGAGCGCGAAGGCGGAGGAGATTCATACCTGCCTTGATACGGCGGGGATTGTATTCCGTGACAACGCGGCTTACGCACGCCTGATCAAGGTCACCGATCTTGTGCTGCTGGATATCAAGCATATCGACACCGAAGCGCATCGTCGCCTGACGGGAGTATCAAACGCGCCTGTTCTGGCGTTTGCACGGTATCTCGATGCCCACGGGGTGCCGATGCACATCCGTCACGTTGTCGCGGAAGGATACACCGACGATGATGCATCGCTTCTCGCGCTCGGGCGGTTTATCGGCACATTGCATACGGTGCAGGCGATCGATATTCTGCCGTATCACACACTCGGCGAAGCAAAGTACGGCTCACTTGGGTTGTCGTATCCTCTTCAGGGGTTGGCGCCGCTGTCGGCAGATGCCGCGATGCGCGCAAAAGAGACCGTGCTGAAGGGGGTACGGGACATCCGCTCATAGGGCAAAGCCTGTTTTCCGAAAAGACGGAGAGCAGGCTTTCTTTTTTTGCTTGCCATCCGATGGCTTTTACGCTATACTGAACATAAGAACGGATCGAAATCGGAGGATCGACAATATGAAGCGGTTGCTTTGCTTACTTTTGTCAATAGCGGTTTGCCTCGGTGCCATGACGTTTGCACCCGTGCAGGCAGGCGTATTTTACGGAGATCTCAATCAGGACGGCGTGATCAACAGCCGCGATGCGCGTATGATGATGACCATGATCTCGCGTGGTGCCGACTTCGGGGAGCTGTCGGACATTGCCGATGTCAACGGTGACGGCAACCGCACCACCGCGGATGTGCGTCTTATACTGGCGGCGGCAACTGCGCCGCGCACCGACGCGTTCCCGTTGTCGGGTGTAACGGACAGTGCGGGCGCAAACGGCACCTATACCATAACGATGTATGCGGAATATGACGATACCTATATGTTCTCTTGTACGGCGGCCGCCTCGTTGTGGGTCGGCGGTGTACGCGGCGCGACCGTCGGTACCACGTCCGTTTCGAAGGCGATTTCCGCGGGAGAATATGTGACCGTGACGCTGAAGTTTTCTTCGCCCGGGACATCCTTTATCCTGAATGTCATTCCGCAGGTGCATAAAAAGCGTCTGCCGTATCTGCCCGATATCCGTACGGATGCGTCAACGCTGGACGTGTACGGCAACAGTAATACGGATCCGTTGACCTACGCGCCGCTGTCGTACTCCAAGCGGGAGGGCGGCACCTACATTTACGCGAACAATCCCGAAAAGCTCCAATCGACCGACATCGGACAAGCGCTTCTCTGCAACGAAGGACTGAAAGGGCATGTGGAGTTTACCTATGAGCATTCCAACGCTACGGGGCGCTCGGTTTACCTCGGCTATCAGGTGAAGAACACCGGTTCCTCCGATGTGTACGTTACGGTGCTGAATATCGGTAATCAGGTGAAAGGCGAGTGGCTCGGCCAGCAATCGTGGTCGCAGTATTACAACCGCTTCTTTGCGCTTCCGAGCGATTATTTTGATGCATACGGCAACGAGAGCGCACGGTATGAGGGACAGGATTTCCTCAACTATACGCCGCGTGTATATCAGCCGATGACCTACCGTATTCCTGCCGGTAAGCATATTTATGTGCTCGGCGGCACGACGTGGGATGCGTACAACCATATCGATGTGGCGTCGACGGCGAATATGTCGATTGCAAACGGCCGCTGTGCCAACGGCGTTGTCAAGTTTTTTGTGTCGGGCGGTGAGGTGACGGGCACCTTCTATTGCTACACGCAATCGTCGCAGGTGCTTGCCGAGCCGAAGGAGCAAGGCTTTATTACCGAGCGGGACGGCGTACAGTACGGACTGCAGTATAAGGGTGTCGATTATCATCAGGGCTTGTTGGAAAGCGAGCTCGTCTGGTACGTCAACGACAGCACCCCGTCGCAGGATCTCCCCGTAACCTACAAAACCGCTTTTGATTCCTCAGCGTATTATAATTACGATGCGTATGAGGCGTTTTCGAAGATCAACACCTATACCCGTTATCAACGCTACTGGACCACAAACATCAACCCGCAGGAGCGTTCCAACGGCATCGGCAGTGATATGATGTCCTTCGAATGTGTTACCACAGACGGTAAGACGGTCGTGATCGATACGGAACACGCGGACAGCACGGGTAAGCCTGCGAACCTCGGTAACTGGATGGTGGATTATCACGACAATCTCACCTTTGTCAACCAGGGCTCCGAGACGCGGTATTTCACCATCAATAAGTACGCGAACGGTGCGCTGATGACGATGGTGCTGGACGATCAAGGCGAGGTGCTGACCACCAAATGCACCATTGTGCCGATTTCGGAATCGGCGGATGAACGGCAATGGGAGCTGTATACGGTGGCGGTGCCGCCGCATTCCGTAAAGCAGGTGACGGTCAGCTTCCTGTTGATGGGCAACTCCTACGGTAATGTCCGAAACTGGGTGACATTGGAATAAACGAAAAAAGCGAGCTGTAGAGGCACCCTCCGTAAGGAAGGTGCCTCAGTTATATTCGCCAAAGGCGAGTTATATTGCTTCGCAGTTATATTATGCTACGCATAGTTATATTGCCCTTCGGGCAGTTTTAAGGGCGGATATAATATCACGAAAACCGATAGGTT
>JAFQMR010000014.1 GCA_017396175.1 Clostridia bacterium | reverse complement strand
CGCTTTTTTCAGATATGGCACGCTTCAATTTCTTCGTCGGTCATGGTTTTACCGACGATCGGTTCGGGATCGATGCCGCGACGACGATAGTAGTCGGCAATTGCCGCGCGAATGGATTGCTCGGCAAGAACCGAGCAGTGGATCTTGTGTGCAGGGAGGCCGTCGAGCGCTTCGACGACCGCTTTGTTAGAAAGCGTCAGTGCTTCGGCAATGGTTTTCCCTTTGATCATTTCGGTGGCCATCGAGCTCGTAGCAATTGCCGAACCGCAACCGAAGGTTTTGAATTTCACATCGACGATCACATCGTTTTCGACCTTGATGTACATTTTCATAATGTCGCCGCATTTGGCGTTGCCGATCTCACCGATGCCGTCGGCGTTTTCGATCTCACCGACATTACGGGGATTGATAAAGTGATCCATCACTTTTTCGCTGTATACAGATGCCATTGAATGAACAGTCCTTTCGTAATTCACATTATTGGTTTTCGGATTTCAGAATCGTCTCCCAAAGAGGGGACATATCGCGCAAGCGCTGTACGATCACGGGAACCTCCCGAAGAATCGTGTCAATATCCTCGTCGGTCGTTTCTTCCGAGAGTGAGAGGCGAAGCGATCCGTGAGCGATGGCGTGGGGGAGGCCGATAGACAGCAACACGTGACTCGGATCAAGGGAACCGGAGGTGCACGCTGAACCCGAAGAGGCGCAAATACCGCGCATATCGAGCATCAGGAGCAGGCTTTCGCCTTCAATTCCCTCAAAGCTGATGTTGATGTTACCGGGAAGACGCTTTTCAGCATCGCCGTTCAGGCGAGAACGAACGATCCCGCCGGTCAGTTCACGGATAAGGCGGTCGCGCTTCTGACAAAGAGAAGCGTTTACGTTATCCATATTGTTACAGGCGAGCTTCATCGCGGTTGCCATACCGACAATGCCGGCAGTATTTTCGGTTCCCGCACGACGGCCTTTTTCCTGAGCACCGCCGTGGATAAGATTCGGAATGCGGATGCCTTTGCGGATGATCAGCGCACCGACGCCCTTCGGGCCGTGAAACTTATGTGCAGACAATGACAGGAAATCGATGTTCATAGCGGCGAAATCCACCGGAACATGGCCGACGGCCTGCACGGCATCGGTATGGAACCATACGCCGTGTTCACGGCAAATCGCACCGATTTCGGCAATGGGCTGTAACGTGCCGATTTCATTGTTGGCGAACATCACACTTACAAGTGCCGTGTCCTCGCGCAAGGCGGCCTTCAGATCGTCCGTCTTAACAATGCCGTTGTTGTATACGGGGAGGAGGGTGATTTCAAAGCCCTCTTTTTTCAAAGCATCCAGTGTGTGAAGCACGGCGTGATGCTCAAACGCGGTGGAGATAATATGTTTTTTTCCTTTGGCGGCCATCATTGCCGCGGCTGATTTGATCGCCCAGTTGTCCGCTTCGCTGCCGCCCGAGGTGACAAACACTTCATCGGCACGGCAATGAAGGCAAGCGGCAATCTCGTCTTTGGCGCGGTCAACAGCGATGCGGGATTCCTGGCCGAAACCATAGAGGGAAGAGGCGTTGCCGTATTCATCGGTGAGATACGGCATCATCGCTTCCAGAACTTCGGGCAACAGACGCGTTGTCGCGGCATTATCAGCATATATAAAACGATTCATTCCGTGAAAACAACTCCCAATTCAGATTAGCGTCGGAACGCTTGCTTATAATATATACCTTTTTGGTCTGGATTACAAGAGATAAATGTAAATAATTTAAATTTATGTGCGGAAATTCTCGATCTGGGCTACCGCCAGACGATCGCAACGCTCGTTTTCGGGATGTCCTTGATGGCCGTGTACCCAGACAAATGTCACCGTATGAATGGATAACAGGGTGAGCAGGCGCTCCCAAAGGTCAGCGTTCAGTGCAGGCTTTTTATCGGCTTTTCGCCATCCGTTTCGCTTCCAGGAGTACACCCAGCCTTTCTGAATGGCGTCGATAACATATTTCGAATCACTCGTAACGACCACTTCACAGGTCTCCTTCAAAGCGCTCAAGCCTTCGATAACCGCCGTCAGCTCCATACGGTTGTTTGTGGTGGATGAGGCTCCGCCTGCCAATTCTTTTTCGCGACCGTTGTACCGAAGGATCGTTCCCCAGCCACCGGGGCCGGGATTACCGGAACAAGCGCCGTCCGTAAACATTTCAATACGCTTCAACGTGACAACCTCCCCTGGAAAAATCCTATTTATTATAACAAAGACAGAGGGGTTTGCCAAGGGATGATGCCGATATTTTTAAGGAAAGTTGAATTTTTTTGTTATTCGGCGAGCGTCGCTTGACATTGATAGGAAAAACAAGTAAAATGTATATTGTATATCTATATACTTATTAAGATATGACTATAAACCAAATACACGAACATACTTTATGATATAGCATTTCAGTGTTACAGAAACGGAGGTTTTATCGTGTCAGCTGAAAAGAAACAAACGACATCAACCACAACAAATAAACGAAAAAACGAACCGTCTAAACCGAAGACACAAAAAGAAAAAAAGTCTAACGCCAAGCGTCCCGAGAGCACAAAATCCGCAGCGTCGAAGGTGACCTCTAAAACGACTTCGAAAAACGCTCCCAACCCTCGAACCAAAGCGCCGAAACGCAATTATCGCAAGAAGGCAAAGGCACCCGCGTTACCTGTGAAAATCACTTGTCTGGGCGGTTTGAATGAGATCGGAAAAAACATCACGTTGATCGAATACGAGCAGGACGCCTTTCTTATCGATTGCGGTATGGCGTTTCCTGATAGCGATATGCTCGGCGTGGACATTGTGCTTCCCGATTTTTCCTATGTTTTGAAAATCAAGGATCGTATCCGCGGCGTAGTGTTGACGCACGGTCATGAGGATCATATCGGCGGCTTGCCGTATCTTCTTAAGGAGTTCAACCTTCCGATCTACGGCACCCGCTTAACGTTGGCGCTCGTGGAATCCAAGCTGAAGGAGCACGGACTTGCGGATAAAGCACAGCTTCACGTTGTGAATCCCGGGGATGAAATTCCGATGGGCACGATGGCGGTTGAATTGATCGCCGTTAACCATTCGATCCCGGATGCTGTTGGCTTGGCGATCCGTACGCCGAACGGGTATATTGTTCATACGGGCGATTTTAAGATCGATTTTACACCGATTTCCGGGGATGTGATCGATCTTGCGCGCTTCGGTGAGCTCGGGAAGCAGGGCGTACTGGCGCTGATGGCGGATTCCACCAATGCCGAGCGCCCCGGATTTACTCCCAGCGAACGCGTTGTCGGCGAAAGCTTTGCAAAGCTGTTCGGAAAGGCGAAGAATCGTCGTATCATTATCGCGACCTTCTCCTCGAATCTTCACCGTATTCAGCAGATTATCGATGCTGCTATGCGTGACGGACGTAAGGTGGCGGTGTCCGGCCGCAGCATGATCAACTATGTTTCTATTGCTACGGAACTCGGCTATCTGAATGTCCCCGAAGGCGTCATGATCGATATTGATATGATCAACCGTTATCCGAAGGACAAGGTGATCATCGTTACGACCGGCAGTCAGGGCGAGCCGATGTCTGCGCTTACCCGTATGGCCTTTTCAGATCATCGTCAGGTGCAGGTCGGCCCGGATGATTATATCATCATATCGGCAACCCCGATCCCCGGAAACGAGAAGGCGGTTACGAAGGTTGTCAATGAGCTGATGATGCGTGGGTGTGACGTTGTTTATGAAAAAATGTATGATGTTCATACCTCCGGTCACGCGTGTCAGGAAGAATTAAAAATTATTCATACGCTGACAAAACCCCGCTATTTCATTCCCGTACACGGTGAGCAAAAGCATCTTCATAAGCATATTGAGCTTGCAAAATCGCTGGGTATGTCGGAGGATCGCGTGTTGATTTCCGATATCGGTAAGGTGATCGAACTGACACCCGAAAAGCTTTGTGTCAATTCCACCGTACAAGCAGGGCGTGTACTTGTTGACGGGCTCGGAGTCGGCGATGTCGGCAGTATCGTTTTGCGTGACCGCCGTCATCTGGCGGAGGACGGCATTCTTGTGATCGTGGCAACGATCGATCCGACGGAGGGTGTGCTCCTTTCCGGTCCCGATATTGTGTCGCGCGGCTTTGTGTATGTGCGGGAAGCAGAACAACTGATGGAGGATGCCCGAGAGGCGGCTCGTCGTGTTCTTGAACAATGCATTTATCATAATCCGTACGATTGGAACACGATGAAGACGAGGGTGCGCGATGAGCTGTCCCGTCTGTTATTCCAGCGTACTAAAAAAAGTCCGATTATTCTTCCGATTATTATGGATGTGTGAGTTGAGGTAAGGCGATTATGAAACACGGACGCTTATTTTATATTGCGCCGATGATCTGGGTACTGTGCCTTTGCTTGGCGGCGATGTCTGCCGTAACGTTTTTCTTTCATATTCCGACTGCGTGTGCGGAACTCGGTATCACGGTGATACTGACTGTCATTTCTCTTGTGCGTTTATGGAAAGAGCAGAGAGATATTGATCGGTATATGCGGCGGGTGTTTCGCTTTATCAACGAGGCGGATGATCAGTCGATGGCGCTTTCGCCGTTGCCGATCGCGGCTGTTTTGAATAACGGCCAGGTGTTGTGGCATAACCGCGCCTTCGAAGAGCAGGTGCTTGCAGGGGAGTCGGTGAAAGGCAAAGCGGCGGATCGCATTCTCGGCAACAGGGAATTGTCCTCGCTTGACAAGACGGACTCGTTTGAAATCGATCTTGCAGGCCGACATTATATGGTGCGCTCCAGCAATGTGTCACTTCGTGACCGTGAGATTTTCGTCTTATACTATCTTGATGTCACGGACATGTATACAGATGCTGTGGAATATGCCGCCACTCGTCCGATTATGATGCTGATTTCTATGGATAACCTGGACGAATTGATGAATCATCTTCGTGACAGTGAGCGCCCTCGCTTGACGGGTGAGGTGCAAAACGCACTGGAAGACTGGATGACGGGTACGGCGGGTTTTCTTCGAAAAATTGATGATGAACGCTTTATTGCGTTTGTGGAAAAGCGGTATCTGGAATCGATGATTCAGTCACGATTTGATATTCTCGATCGTGTACGCTCGATTCAGGTGGGAAACAATTTGCATATCACATTGTCTATCGGCGTCGGTGAGGGCGTAAACTTTGAGCAAGCCGAAAAAGCGGCGCGTCAGGCGATGGAAATGGCGCTCGGACGCGGAGGCGATCAGGCGGCGATCCTGACGAAAAACGGCTTTGAGTTCTACGGAGGCTTATCGAATGGTGTCGAAAAGCAAACGAAGGTACGTATGCGTGTGTGGGCATCTGCTTTGCAGAAGCTGATGGACGGTGCGGATAACGTGCTTGTTATGGGACATCGTTTTTCCGATCTGGACTGTGTCGGTTCCGGTTTGACACTTGTCACCATGGCTCGCGCCCTCGGTAAATCGGCACATCTTATTGTTTCACGTAAGACGACACTGGCCGAAGAGCTGTTTGTGCGGTATGAACGTGCCGGTAAACAGGACTTGTTTCTGGAACCGACTGAGGCATTGTCGCTTATTCGTCCGCGCACGTTGTTGATTGTGACGGATACTCAGAATCCGAAGCTTGTTGAATCGCCGCCGATACTCGATCAGGTAACATCGGTCGTGGTGATCGATCACCATCGTAAAATGATCGATCATATCGACAAGGCTATTTTGTTTATCCACGAATCGGTTGCCAGTTCTGCGTGCGAAATGGTCACGGAACTGATGCAATACATGGAGGTCCCCGATCCCGATCAACTTGAATCCGAAGCACTTCTTTCGGGAATTATGCTGGATACGCGCAATTTTGTGCTGAAGGCCGGTGTCCGCACGTTTGAGGCGGCGGCCTATTTACGCAAACATAATGCCGATACCGTGTCGGTTAAGCAGATATTTGCGGGCAGTATGGAGCTTCATCGCGCGAAATCGGAAATTATGTCCTGTGCGAAGTTTTACCGCCGTACTGCGATTGCAACAGCAAAGCAGGGGGAAGGCTCCCAACTTCGCATTGCTTGTGCGCAAGCGGCGGACGAGTTGTTGACGATCAAAGATACCGATGCATCGTTTACGTTGTTTGAGGATGCAGGGAGTATCAACATATCGGCACGTTCTTACGGCAATTTCAATGTACAGCTCGTTATGGAGCATCTCGGCGGCGGCGGTCATCTGACAATGGCCGGATGTCAGCTGAAGCAGAAAACCATGCAGGAAGCGGTAGGGATGCTGATGGAAGCGATCGATACATATTACACGGATTACGGCAAGTCTTCTTAAAATTTGAATTCCGGGAGGGTTTATTATGAAAGTCATTTTATTGCAGGATGTGAAAGGGCACGGTAAAAAAGGTGAGCTTGTGAATGTGTCGGACGGATACGCGCGCAACTTCCTTTTGCCGCGTAATCTGGCGATGGTTGCCGATGCACAGGCGATGAATGAATATCGCAATAAAGAAGAGTCGGTTCGCTATCACAAGGAAATGGATAAAAAAGCGGCCGAAGAAGCGGCGGCCGTGCTGAACGGTAAAACCATCGTCATTAAGGCAAAGGCCGGTCAAAGCGGCAAGCTGTTCGGCTCGGTGACCACAAAGGAGCTTTCCGAAGCGATCAAAGCTCAGCTGTCGGTGACGGTGGATAAGCGCAAAATTGTCATGAAGGACATCAAGGCTTTCGGTACATATACAGCCGAAATCAAGCTGCTTCAGGGGATCGGCGCAAAGGTTACCGTAGAAGTTTGCGAATAAACAGGAGATATAATAACGTGGCTGAAAAGTATTTGGAAAATGACGGGCTGAATTTGCCGTACAGCATGGAAGCCGAGCAATCCGTTCTGGGTTCGATTCTGTTGCAGCCGGATTGTATTAATCAGGTGATGGATCTGCTGAGCTCCAACCATTTTTATTTGCCGGAGCACCAGGCGATTTATCGTGTGATGGTGTCCAAATCCCTGACGTCGCAGGTGATCGATCTGGTGACGGTGCTGGAGGAATTGAAATCCGAAGAGTTTTTCTCCGCTCAAAACGGCAGGGAATACCTTTTTAAGCTGGCGCAGATGGTGCCCTCAATCAATAACATTCGCACATACGGACAGATCGTGCGTGAAAAAGCGGATGTACGACAGTTGATCATCGCGGCGCGTAAGATCATCGATGATGCGATGGATCCGTCTATTGCGCCGTCTGAGCTTCTCGATTCGGCGGAGCAAAGCATCTATGATATCCGCCAGGAACGCCAGGCGGGCGCTCTGCGCCCGATTGCCGAGGTTGTTGCCGAGTCGTATGAGACCTTCGAAAAGCTGGCTTCTCCCGAGCGTGACAAGTATCTTGGCATCCCCAGCGGCATTTCGGCACTGGACGTCTACACAACGGGCTTAAATCGATCCGACTTGATAATCGTAGGCGCACGTCCCGGTATGGGTAAAACCAGCTTCGCGCTTAATATTGCTCGCAATGTGGCGATCCAGCAGAAGCGCACGGTCATCTTCTTCAACCTTGAGATGTCGTGTGAACAGATGGTAAATCGTATGCTTTCGCAGGAGGCACACGTTTCCGGCAAGAAGCTTCGTACAGGCGAGCTGGAGGACGAGGAGTGGGAACGCCTCGGAAAGGCGGCAGGAACCCTTTGCCAGGCGCCGATCTATCTCGACGATACCGCCAGTATTACTGTTCCCGAAATGATGTCGCGTGTCCGTCGTATCAAAGATGTCGGACTGATCATCGTCGACTATCTCCAGCTGATGCATTCCGCCAAGCGTACGGATAACCGTGTGCAGGAGGTTTCGGAAATCACACGTTCGTTGAAAATTATGGCGAAGGAACTGAACGTTCCCGTGATCGTGTGTGCTCAGCTGGCTCGTACAACAGAAAAACAATCAAACCACCGTCCTGCGCTTGCGGACCTACGCGAATCCGGTTCGATCGAACAGGACGCGGACCAGGTGCTGTTCCTGTATCGCGACGATTATTATAAGAATGAAAAGGACGATCCCTCAAAGGTGGAGACCGGTACATCGGAGGTTATTGTAGCAAAGAACCGTCACGGCGAAACCGGCACAGTGAAGCTCGCGTGGAGCGGTGAATTTACACAGTTTACCAGTCTGGATCTTCATCATAACGGTTAATAAGGAGACTGTCCGTCATGAATGTACTGTCGCATACCGTATTGTGGTCGATCCGGTTGCATAACCTGATTCCGAAGGGCTCTTCGGTGATTGTCGGCGTATCCGGCGGAGCGGATTCCGTAGCGTTGTTGCACGTATTATCGGCACTTCGCGAGGAGCTCGGGTATACGATGCTGAAAGCCGTGCATGTTCATCACGGCTTGCGAGAGGAGACAGCAGACCGAGATGAACGGTTTGTACAAGAACTTTGCCGTCAATGGGATATACCGCTCAGCGTATACCGTGTAAATGTCCTCAAGGAAGCCAGTGTGCATCACGAGTCTCTCGAGGAAGCCGGACGTCGTTGTCGTTACGCTTGCTTTGAAAAAGAAGCCGCCTTACTTTCCGACGCCGTGATCGCAACGGCTCATTCTCAAACCGATTCAGCGGAATCGGTATTGCTGAATTTGGTGCGGGGTTGCGGGCCGTCGGGACTGTGCGGCATTCCGATTTGTCGCGGGAATATCGTCCGCCCGCTGCTATATTGTACTGCTGAGGACATTCGAGCCTATTGCGACGAAGAGGGGCTTACGTATGTTGTGGACGAAACCAATCTGGATGTCACCTTTTCGCGTAATCGCGTGCGCCACGAGGTGATTCCTCCTCTTACAAAGATCAACCGTTGCGCAGTTCAACATATTGCGGCCGCTTCCGAGCTCGTAAAAGAGGAGCATTCGTTTGTGCTTTCGTTGGCGGACGTCGCATGGCAGGAAGCGAAGATCTCGCATCTTGTTTATCGTGTCGCTAAGCTTGCTGAAATGGATCCCGTACTGTTTAAGAACGGTCTGCAGGTCATTCTTCGACAACTCGGCGGACACGCGGAACGGGTGCATATTGCAAAGATATTCGAAGAGTTCGAAAGCTGTTGCGCAGTTTCCGTTGCGGGCGGTTTGCTTGTAAAAAGCGATGGGGAACAATTGAGCATTACGCGTTTGCCGAGACAAAAAGCTGATGCACCGCAGGATGTGTTAGTATTGCCGCCTTGTCAGGTCACCTTTAACGGTGTCCGATACAACGTGCACCGCCTTTCGCAAGCAGAATATTGTTCTCAGAAAAAAATTCATAAAAATTTATTCAATTTTTGCGTATCCTATGATATGATATCAAAAGGCGCTGTTTTACGTTCGCGCCTGGACGGTGATCGTTTCCGTCCGTATCGTCGAGCGTGCACAAAGTCTTTGAAAAAATGGTGTAACGAAGAAAAGATCCCGACATCGGAACGCGATTTCTTGCCGTTGTTATGTGATATGCAGGGAATCTTGGCGATCCTCGGATACGCCGTTGATGAACGGGCAGCTGTTACCGATAAAACGGAGCAAATCGCTTGGTTTGAGCCGGTTACCGAATGATTTCGAGGCGTATTCCTCGTAAGCAAAATCATATAAAAAGTCACACAAAGGAGGGGTTCGCATTGGAATCCAATAACCGCGATAACGGAAAACTGATTCGCAATATTATCCTGTTTGCCGGTATTCCGCTTTTGATTCTTCTCGTTTCGTGGATGGTGCTGTCTGCGAATGTCAAAAAGGATGACCGCACGTTTTCGGAGTACGTTGCGTATTTTGAACAGGGACAGGTGGAGTATTTTGAGCTTGACCTGAACGACGGAAAGCTCGAGCTGTTGCTCCGTAATGAATACCGCACCGATACGGATAAGGATGGGGCGGTAACCGAAAAGGATACGATTACCTATAAGGTGCCGGATATCAACCTGTTTTACAACAGTGTATTTGACATTGTAACCGAAACCAATACGGATGAAGATCCGAACAACAATATTAAGTACGATTATGCTCCGCAACAGGAGATCCCGTGGATTCTTGACCTGTTGCCGACCTTGCTGATCATCGCCTTTGCGATCATTATGGTTGTTATAATGCGTCGTTCCCTTTCGGGAATCGACGGCGGCGGAAAAGCAATGAGTTTCGGCAAAGCACGAGTCAAACAACCGACGGATGAAAAACGCAAGACCACCTTTGCCGATGTTGCAGGTGCGGATGAAGAAAAGGAAGAGCTTCGCGAAATTGTTGACTTCCTGAAAGCGCCGAAAAAGTTTGAAGAGCTCGGCGCACGTATTCCGAAGGGCGTACTGCTTGTCGGCCCTCCCGGTACCGGTAAAACCTTACTGGCACGCGCCGTAGCAGGTGAGGCCGGGGTGCCCTTCTTCTCGATTTCCGGCTCTGATTTTGTCGAGATGTATGTTGGTGTCGGTGCCTCACGTGTGCGTGACCTGTTTGATCAAGCTAAGAAGAATTCCCCGTGCATTATCTTTATTGACGAAATCGACGCTGTCGGTCGTCAACGCGGTGCCGGTCTCGGCGGTGGCCATGATGAGCGTGAGCAAACGCTTAATCAACTGCTGGTGGAGATGGATGGCTTCGGTGCTAACGAAGGCGTCATTATGATTGCGGCAACGAACCGCCCTGATATTCTGGATCCTGCCCTGATGCGTCCCGGTCGTTTCGATCGTCAGATCGTGGTCAATTATCCCGACCTTAAGGGACGTGAAGCGATTCTGAAGGTGCACGCACGCGGTAAGCCGATCGCACCGGATGTGGAGCTTGCTACCATTGCAAAATCAACAGCCGGTTTTACGGGTGCCGATCTTGAAAATCTGCTGAATGAGGCGGCACTTTTAGCTGCTCGTAAGAGTCTGCATTCGATCACGATGGAAGAGATCGAAGAGGCGACCATCAAAGTGGTGATGGGAACGGAAAAACGCAGTCACGTCATCACGGATAAGGATAAAAAGCTTACGGCATATCACGAAGCCGGTCACGCCGTTGTGACATACTTCTGCCCGACTCAGGATCCTGTTCATCAGATCTCGGTCATTCCGCGCGGAATGGCGGGCGGTTATACGATGTCACTGCCGGCGGAGGACCGTTCGTATCATTCGAAATCCGAAATGCTCGAAAAGATTCAGGTGCTTCTCGGCGGTCGTGTTGCCGAAGCGTTGGTGCTTGAAGATATTTCGACCGGTGCATCCAACGATATTGAGCGCGCTTCGGATCTGGCGAGAAAGATGGTCACAAAATACGGTATGAGCTCGAAACTCGGTCCGATTATGTTCGGAGAGTCGGAGTCTGAGGGCGTGTTCCTCGGACGTGATTTCGGTCATGCCAGAAACTATTCGGAAGAGGTGGCATCCGAGATCGATCGTGAAATCCGTGATATCATTACAAACGGATATAACGAAACGGCACGCAAGCTCACCGAGCATATGGATAAGCTTCATAAAGTGGCTCAATTCCTTTTTGAGAATGAAAAAGTGGATGCGGAGCAGTTTATTGAGCTGATGCAGGATGAGAACGATCCCTCGGAAGAAAACGGATAAAAAAGGTCTGTCGCATATGAATGCGACAGACCTTTTTTCTTACAACGAATACAATGAACGAATCTTACTGTACGCTAAAAAACAGCCGCTGTCCGATTAAGAACAGCGGCTGAATGGTTTGAGATCAGAGCTTCGAAGCAGCACCCTCGTCAAGCATAACGGTAACATTCGGATGGAGCTGGAGAACAGAAGCGGGGCACTGCGGATCGACAGGGCCGTTGATCATCGCGTAGACAGCATCGGCCTTATCGGCACCCGTTGCGATAATCACGATCGACTTGGCTTTCATAATGGAGCCGATACCCATCGTCAGCGCCTGACGCGGCACATCGTCAGCCGAAGCGAAGAAACGCTTATTGGCTTCAATGGTGCTTTCGGTCAGGTCGACAATATGCGTGGTGGGCGGGAAGGTCGTTGTCGGCTCGTTGAAAGCAATGTGGCCGTTACGGCCGATGCCGAGGATTTGAAGGTCGATACCGCCGGCCGCGTCGATCGCCGCGTCGTACGCTTTGCACTCTTCTGCGGGATCCTTCGCCATACCCGACAGAACGTGAATTTGCTCTTCGGGAATGTTGATGTATTTGAAAAGATTGTCGTGCATGAAGTAGTAATAGCTCTGATCGTGGTCGTGATCGAGGCCGACATATTCGTCGAGGTTATATGTCGTCACGCCCGAATAATCCACAGCACCCTCTTCGTAAAGGGCCGCCATACGGCGATAGGTGGGGAGGGGGGTAGAGCCCGTTGCAAGGCCGAGAACAGAGTTCGGCTTGGCGATAACCTGAGCGGCAAACAGAGCGGCCGCCGCAGCACCGATAGCATCGGCATTTTTGTAAACACGAACGTTCATAATAGCAGTCATTCCTTTCGCTTTTTTGTGTCGCAATGACACATCTTTACTGTATCATTATCCGCCTTTTTATCCAAAAACCCTATATATTTTCGGACGCTAAATTTATACTTTCAGACATTCCGCATAATTTACTGGACTTCCTCAAAAAAGGTTGTATAATAGGTAAGGCTGTTTTTTCGGAGTAGAAAATGACGAAAGAGGGAACAAGAATGAAACCTGCGTTACTGTCTTCTTTAAAGACATACAATGCCAAGCAATTCGGAAATGATCTGGTAGCCGGTTTGATCGTGGCCATTATAGCTTTGCCGCTGTCCATCGCTTTGGCTATTGCGTCCGGTGTCAGTCCCGAGCAGGGGATCTATACCGCTGTGATCGCCGGCTTTGTGATTGCGTTGCTTGGCGGAAGCCGTGTCCAGATCTCGGGACCGACCGCCGCTTTTGCAACCATTGTGGCGGGAATCGTGGCGCGTAACGGTATGAACGGTCTGATCATCGCGACCATTATAGCGGGCGTTATACTGATCATTATGGGCTTATGTAAGCTCGGTAACCTGATTCGATTTATTCCGTTTACGATTACGACCGGCTTTACGGCAGGTATTGCGGTTACCATCGTTCTCGGACAGCTCAAGGACTTTTTCGGCGTTACATATCCCGCGGGGATGGAGACGATCGAAACCACACAAAAGGTCGAAGCGTTTTTTGCGGGCTTCGGATCTTTTCAATGGCAGGCTCTCGTTGTCGGTATCGTATGTCTGGCGGTACTGTTTGTTATGCCGCGTATTTTTCCCCGCTTGCCCGGTTCCTTGGTAGCGGTCGTTGTCGGTGTGCTGATGGTGCAGTTTCTTCCCGGATTTGAAGGCGTTCCGACGATCGGTAACCAGTATCCCGACCTGAAAGCAGGGGTTCCGACGCTGACAATGCCTGAATTCAGCTTTGAAGCGATCCAGAACGGATTGTCGGACGGCTTTACGATTGCTGTGCTTGCGGCGATTGAATCCTTGCTGTCTTGCGTGGTAGCCGATTCTATGATCCATTCGAAGCATGACTCGAATATGGAATTGGTCGCACAGGGCGCCGGTAATATTGCATCGGTGCTGTTCGGCGGTATTCCCGCG
>JAFQMR010000152.1 GCA_017396175.1 Clostridia bacterium | reverse complement strand
GTCTGGTACCCGGCTTTGAAGCGCCCGTCACCGTCGGTTATGCAACCTCCAACCGCAGTGCGGTCATCCGTATCCCCGCTTACGCGAAGTCGCCCGACAAGCGTCGCTTTGAGCTTCGCAATCCCGATGCGACCTGCAACCCCTACTTCTGCTACGCCGCCATCCTGATGGCCGGTCTCGACGGCATCAAGAATCAGATCGATCCGCACGAAAACGGTTGGGGCCCGTACGACGTCAACCTCTATCATCTTTCCGATGAAGAGAAGGCGAAGCTGCAAGGGCTTCCCACTTCGCTCGACGAGGCGCTTGATGCGCTGGAAGCCGATCACGATTACCTGACGGCAGGCGGTGTGTTCCCCGAGGAGCTGATCCGCAATTTCGTCGCCGCGAAGCGCGCGGAATGCCGTCAGCTTGCCGCCATCCCCCATCCCGCCGAGTTCGACAAGTATTATAACCTGTAAGAGATACAAAAAGAGCCGATGCGTTGCATCGGCTCTTTTTTCTTGTCTTATTCAAAGCGCAGGCTGACGATCCGGTCGGCAAAGAAGAACTTACCGAAAATGTATTTATCCGAGGCGCTTTCAAACAGGGTGTATACACGACCGTCGCTGACATCCACATCCTCCCCCATGGCCGGCCCCTTGACCTCGCGGATGGGATCGACGAGATAATACACGGGGGCGCCGTCGAGCGTCAAACCGCTGTCGACCGCCGCCGTTTCGTCATACACATAATACTTCGTATCACTGAGTCCGTAGGAGGTGGAAAGAATGACACGTCCGCGTTCCGTAAAGCAAGCCCCCTGCACGCGGTCACGAACGGAATAGACACAGTCGGGCTTGGAGAGATCCTCAATGAGATAGCGCGAAATGATCGCGTGCTGACGACCGTCGGGTGTGTCGTAGGGATGCTCGGTGACGTATTTCCCGCCGTCGTGGAATTCTCCGACGAAGAGATACTCCTCCGTTGAAAACACAAACGACGCGTGATTGTTGACGGGGATGCTTCCCGTGATATCAACGGTGTCGCCGTTGTTTGCCGCGAGAACCGCCTTGGCATCCACCGTCCAAAGATGACCGTCGCTTGCAAGATACACCGTATCTCCCTCGACCGCAAGGCCGCCGACGTGTCCGTCAAACGGCCGACCGCCTTCGGAGAGCGAGACGTAGTAGGAATTGCTGTTGCGGTCGGTCACGTAAATGCGGCTCGGCTCCCCGTTGTTCATATACCCCGAAACCAAGATGCGGTCGTACGTTTCCGACACGCCGATGCCCTGACACACAAAGCCGTCGGACAGTCCGGGGTTCAGGCACACATCCTGCTTGACGGCATAATAATCGCTGTAAAGAATAAACTTGAACAGGTTCAGCCCGCCCCAAATAAGAAACACCAGCGCAAGGAGACCGCCGAGAACCCACGCCAGAATGATACCGATCCGTTTACACACCGCTTTCATACCGTACCGCTCCTTTTTTGTACATTGCCATCAGTATACCATAGCTTCCTTTTTTCTGCAACTGCCGCTTGTGTAACCCGCGTTTATGTGATACACTGATTACATAAGGAGGGAGCATATATGAACTGGGATACCCTGCTCTACCCGACGGACGAACAGCCGCTTGACCGCCTGACGGACGGTTACAGCCACACCTCGATTTTTCGTCGCATCGCCTTTATCGGCGACAGCCTGTCATCGGGTGAATTCGAAACACGCGACCGTGACGGAAACGCCGCTTACCACGATTTCTACGACTATTCGTGGGGACAGTTTATCGCCCGCAAAAACGGGCTGACTGCCTACAACTTTTCAAGGGGCGGTATGACCGCCGAAGAATATCTCGACCGCTTTGCCGAGGAACAAGGCTTCTGGGATGCGGCCAAGGCGTGTCAGGCGTATGTCATCGCGCTGGGGGTAAACGACCTCTTTAACCGCCGTATGCCCCTCGGAACGCTTGACGACGTGCATCCTGACGATCCGTCGAAGAACGCCCCGACCTTTCTCGGGCAATACGCCGCCATTGTCAGCCGCTATAAGGCGATCGCCCCCGACGCGACCTTCTTTTTTGTCACGTTCCCCCACCTTGTCGAACCGGAGCTTGAGGAGACGGTACAGGGGATGATCAAGGGGCTTTACGGGCTCTCGGAACGGTTTGACAACGCCTATGTCATCGATCTTTACCGCTACGGTCCCGTCTATGATGCGCGGTTTCAGGAGCAATTCTACCGCCACGGTCATATGAGCCCCGCAGGCTATCTTCTTACCGCCCGCCTGATCGATTCCTATATTGACTATATCGTGCGGCATCATCCGCAGCAATTCAAACACATCGGTTTTGTCGGAACGGACATTCCTTATGACCGCGGAGGACAATGGTATGGTGAATGAGAAAACGATGAACGACGGTTCCCTCTACGACTGCCGCACAGAGGCACTTGAACCGTCCCTGATCGAAAAGCTCTTGTTTTGCAAGGAGCGTCTTTACGACTACAACCACTCGCGCCCGAGCGAAACCGAGGTGCGTGAGCGAATTTTAAACGAGGTGTTTGCGCAGGTCGGCAACAACGTCTGGATCGAGCCGCCGTTTTATGCGAACTGGGGCTGTCATATGCACGTTGGTGACGATGTCTATGCCAACTACGGATTGACCGTCGTGGACGATGCGGACATTATTATAGGCGATCGCGTGATGATCGGGCCGCAGGTGGTCATTGCCACGGCAGGTCACCCTGTCCATCCCGCTCTTCGTGCTCAGGCGTTGCAGTATAATCTTCCCGTCACCGTCGAAGCGGATGTTTGGATCGGGGCGGGTGCCATCCTGCTCCCCGGCGTGACGATCGGCCACGGCAGTGTCATCGGCGCGGGCAGTGTGGTTACAAAGGATATCCCCGCCGACAGCGTTGCCGTCGGGAATCCCTGTCGCGTCCTGCGCACCGTCACAGAGGCAGATCGTCTCTTCTACCGCAAGGGAGTTGCTACGCCGCCGTGCTTTTTGAAAGAAAAAGACAGATAAAAACAGTTGCCGAACGGCGCACTTTATGCTATACTGGTACTATAATCTTTTACCTTCAAGGAGGAATTGTCTATGGTTACACAAAAAGTCCACGAACTGCTCAACCAACAAATCAACAAGGAGCTCTACTCGGCGTATCTCTACCTCGATATCTCCAACTATTTCAAAGCGGCGGGGCTTGACGGCTTTGCAAACTGGTATATGATCCAGGCGCAGGAAGAGCGCGATCACGCGATGCTGTTCTACACCTACCTGCAAAACGAGAATATGACCGTGACGCTCGAAGCGATCGACAAGCCCGACAAGATCATCAACGAGCATATGGATGCCCTTAAGGCGGGCCTGGAGCACGAGCAATACGTTACCTCGCTCATCAACGACATTTACGGTGCCGCCTATGATGCGCGCGATTTCCGTACAATGCAGTTCCTCGACTGGTTTGTCAAGGAGCAGGGCGAAGAGGAAACCAACGCCAACGATCTCATCACCAAGATGGAGCTGTTCGGCGGCGATCCGAAGAGTCTCTACATGCTCAATCAGGAGCTGGCTGCCCGTGTCTACAGTGCGCCCTCGCTCGTCCTGTAAGCGATGGAACTTGTATGGATCACGGCTCTTGGTGTCGGCGGCGCCACCGTTATCGGTGCGGTGATCGGCTTTTTGTTCAAAGGCCTGTCCCACCGCTTTTCCGATATCGTGCTGTCCTTTGCGGCGGGCGTGATGCTCTCCGCCGCCGTGCTGGGACTTATCCTGCCGTCGCTTGATTACGGCGGGGATTACGGACTGCTCATCACCATCAGCGGTATTTTTGCGGGAGCCTTGGCGCTCAACCTGATCGACAAGCTGGTCCCCCATCTTCACCGCTTTGTCGGTATGGGAGAGGAACCGCATCCGCCGACACACGTTAACAAGGTGCTGTTGTTTGTAACGGCGATTGCGATCCATAACCTGCCCGAAGGCATTGCGGCGGGTGTGGGATTCGGCTCGGGAGATACCTCAAACGCACTGATGATCGCCGGCGGTATCGCCCTGCAGAACATTCCCGAAGGTATGGTGATCATTGCCCCGATGCTGGCGGCAGGGATCTCGCCGTCGCGCACCTTTGTATGTGCCGCCGCGACAGGTCTTGTCGAAGTGATCGGTACACTGATCGGCTATTTTGCCGTACACGCCGCATCGGCGATTCTGCCCTTTGCTCTCGCCTTTGCGGGCGGTACGATGCTGTATGTCGTGAGCGATGAAATGATTCCCGAAACGCACGCACACGGCAGTGAACGCGGTGCAACCTACGCGTTACTGGTCGGTTTTTGCGTTATGCTTTTAAGCGACGTTCTGTTAGGTTAATAAATCATTTGGAGGGATTACCACTATGGCCGAAACAACCGCGTACATCTGGAAAGAACGGAAGCGTACCCTTTTCGGACTTCCCTGGAGCTTCACCGTCTATAAGCTGACCGAAGAAAAGCTGCTCATTGAGTCGGGCTTC
>JAFQMR010000151.1 GCA_017396175.1 Clostridia bacterium | reverse complement strand
TGATTGCGTTTGCAAGGGTAGTTTGCGAAACGATGGCGCGGATATCCGCGCCAATTTTTGGGCGGTTTTCGAAAATTTTCGCTGTGATCGCGTTGAGGTGTCGAAAAAACGCGACACCTCAACGCGTTTTTTGAAGAAAAGCTTGCGTTTTTAAAGCGGACAGAGTAAGATGAAGATGTCAGGAGCGAACGGCGAACAACCGAACGGCAAAAACGAACAAATCGTTCGATTTCACCGAACGGCGCCGCATTGTGGAAAATAGGTGGAAAACGGTGAAAAACCGCAGATTTTCCTCGTAAAATGAATCTGTACCCCAAAATATGACAAAATTATAATGATTTTTTTCACCGAAAGCTCTTGCAATTTTTGGACAAACAGGTATAATAAAAGCGAACAGTTGTTCTGCTTGTGAGCAATGAGGAGGCGTATTTGAATGAGTAAGATTATCAGCTTGGTCAGTATTACAGCGTTTGTGCTGATGACGGGGTATATGTGGATCGCGGCGCGCTTTTCGGTGACGAGAAAGATCGCGGGTGTGTCGTTGTTTATGGCGATCATGGAGATCGCGTTGTTCGGTCTGCTGTCCGCGGTGAGCAATCCCGCCGTGACGCTGCTTCTGGTCGCGGCGCGTGTCACCGTGCTGGTCGCGTGTGCCCTCGCTATGCGTAACGACCGCGAGGCGGCGAAGGCGCGTCAGCGCCGTAAGAATCGTTTCCGCGCGGAAATGATCAACACGATGGAGCCGCTCCGTCTGGTTCGTCGTCAGCGTGCCGCCGCCCGTATCGACATCGCGGCATAAGCACCCTTCCCTCAGCCCATTCCCCTACATAGCGCGCATCGAGCAACGTCCCGCTCGGTGCGCGCATTTTTTGTGCCCCCGAAATGTGAAAATGGTGTAAATATCCGCGGTGCAACCCTTTACAAATGCCGCGAAATAGCGTATACTGTATAATTAGCGGAATATACCGAAAACTTGCAAAAAGGAGGGGTACCGTGAAGGTGAATCAGGTGAAATACGGCGCGGTGATGTCGTATGTGTCCTATGCGCTCAGCGTGGTGCTGACGCTGGTTTCCACCCCGCTGATGATCGAGCATCTCGGCGATCAGGGCGGCGAATACGGCGTGTATCAGATGATGCTCCCGCTTGTGTCCTGTCTGACGGTGCTGACCTTCGGACTGGGCAGTGCCTACACACGGTATTATTCCATCTACAAGGCGGAGAATAACCGCGAAAAAATGGCACATCTGAACGGGATGTTCCTTACGATTTATTCGGTGCTCGGTCTGCTTGCGGTATCGATCGGATTTATTATGTCGCTGTTTGTCGGACAGATGTTCCCCGGCATGTCGCGGGAGTATGTACCGCTTGCCGCGACGCTTTTGCGGATCATGTCGCTCAATATGGGCCTGTCGTTCCCTGCGTACGTGTTCACGGCGCATATCATCGTCAACGAACAGTATCTGTACCAGAAGACAGCCGCCGCCTTAAAAATGGTGCTCAATCCCACCCTGACGATTTTGCTGTTACTGCTCGGGCAGGGCTCGGTCGCGATCACGCTTCTGGCGCTCGGATTGACGCTTGCTATGGGGCTTTGCGACGCGTGGTATTGCTTCAAACGCTTACACATGCCGCTCAGCTTTCGACGCTTTGAGACGGATCTGCTGAAGGAGATGCTTCGTTTTACATCGTTTGTGTTCCTGAGCAATCTGGTGGATGAGATCAACTGGAACTCCGACCGCATTGTGCTCGGTATCGTGAAAAACGAGGAAGAGGTGGCGGTATACAGCGTCGGTGCTCAGCTGAATATTTATTTTCTGACGCTGTCGACAATGCTTGCCAACGTGTTTGTGCCGCGTGTGCATCGCTTGGTGGCGCAAAAGCGTCCCGACAGCGAGATCAGCGATTTGTTCATCAAGGTCGGCCGCTATCAGTTTATGATCATGTCGTTTATTCTCATCGGCTTTATCGCCATCGGCGAGGGCTTTATGCGGTTTTATTCGAGTCCCGAATATGTGGACAAGGGGGCCTATATCATTACGCTGATGCTGATGATCCCCGCCGTGGTGCCCAGTGTGCAGACGCTCGGTATCGAGATCCAGCAGGCAAAGAACAAGCACCGCTTCCGCGCGGTGACCTATGCGATCGTCGCCGTTGCAAACGTCGCGCTCAGCATACCCTTAAGTATGTGGCTCGGCGGTGTCGGTGCGGCGCTCGGCACCACCTTTACGGTGGTGGTCGGTAAGGGCCTTCTGATGAACTGGTATTACAAAAAGCATATCGGCCTCGACATCGGACGCTTCTGGAAGGCGATCGGCCGTATCGGACTGGGGATGCTGGTGCCTCTTCTTGTTGCCGTGTGTATGGCGGTGTTCCTTGAAATCACATCGTGGCAACAGCTTCTTTTCTGGGGTGCTGCGATCGCGGTGCTGGAGCTGCTGTTTATGGTCGGCTTCGCTATGAATAAGAACGATTTCGAAACGCTTTTGGCGCCGTTTCTCCGTCGGCTGAAGAGGTGAGCGATATGGAACGGCTTGCGGTGATCCGACGGCTGGCGGCGGAGCTTCGGCTGGATGCGTGCGGTGTGTGTGCCTTTGATACCGAAAGACGCCCGTTGCTGGCGTGCCGTGCCGCCTCTCGGTTACCGGGCGGCGCGCGGTCGGTGATCACGGTGCTGTTTCCTTATGCGACGGACAGCGACGAGCCTCGCAATCTCTCGCGCTACGCGTGTGTTCCCGATTATCACGGGGCGGCGGGCGCGGTGCTGACGCGGTTTTCCGAGATGCTTGCGGAGGCGTTTGAAGGCGAACGGTTTGAGCCGTTTATCGACAATTCGCCGCTCCCCGAGGTGGCGTGCGCAGTGGCGGCGGGACTCGGTGTGCGAGGGGATCACGGCTTGCTGATCAGCCATCTTTACGGCTCGTACGTGTTTATCGGCTGTGTAGTGACGACGCTGGTGCTTCCCTGTACGGAGGAGCACGCGGTGTGTCTGCACTGCGGTGCCTGCGCGGCGGCTTGTGTCGGGGATTGTCTCCCCGGAGACGGGCGCGATACCTGCGCGTCGGCGCTGTCACAGCAAAAGCGTCCGCTGACGGCGGAGCAGGAAGCGCGTGTTCTGCAAAGCGGCTCCGTATGGGGCTGTGATCGCTGTCAGGAGGCTTGTCCGATGAACCGCGGGAAACGGATCGATCCGCACCCGTGCTTTACGTGGTATATCCCGTGGCTGACGCGGGAGACGATCGAGCCGCTTGAGGACAAGGCGTACGCCTGGCGCGGACGCGAGGTGATCGAGCGGAATCTGACAATGTTTGAACAACACAGGGGGACATGATATGGCGACACCGTTATACGATGCGATGACCGCGCATCTGGCCGCTCGGCGCGTGTCGTTTCACACCCCGGGACATAAAGGACAGGCGGCGCTTCTCGAACCGCTTACGGCGTTGCCGCTTGACCTGACCGAGCTGCCCGACATCGGAAGTCTGTATGACGGCGGCGATGCCGTCGAAGCGGCGGAACGCGAAGCGGCAAAGACGTTCGGCACGCAGTATACCTTCTTTTCGGGCGGCGGCTGTACGCTCGCGATCCAGACGATGCTGGCCCTCGCCGCCAAGCGCGGGGGACGGGTGCTGATGGCACGCAACGCGCATCGCAGTGCGGTGCACGCGGCGGTGCTTCTTGACCTGTCGGTAACGTGGTGTCTGTCACCCGATCCGAAGACGGTGGAGGCACAGCTGGAGGCGGATCCGTCCTTGCGGACGGTGTACATCACTTCACCCGATTATTACGGGCGGCTGGCGGATGTGAGGGCGCTTGCCGATGTGTGTCACGCACGCGGCGCCGTACTCCTCGTCGATAATGCCCACGGTACGCATCTCGATGCGTTCGGTTGTCACCCTGTGACACTCGGCGCGGATGCCAGCGCCGATTCGGCACACAAGACGCTCCCCGTGCTGACGGGCGGCGCGTATTTACAGATCGCAAAGGACGGCGCGTTCGCGTCGCTCTCCCGTGCGGAGATCAAAGCGACGATGGCCCTGTTCGGTTCGACCTCGCCCTCGTTTCCCGTGCTCGCGTCGCTGGATCTGGCACAGGCGTGGTGGAGAACGGACGGACGGGCGGCGTTTAAAACGTTATTCCACCGTTCCCGCCCGCTGTTTGAGGCGGCGGAAAACGGTGGGCTGGCGCCTGCCTTTGAACGGACGGATCCCGTGAGGCTGACGCTCGATCTCAAGAAGGGTGATGCCGCCTGCTTTGCGGAGCTTCTTCGTACGCTCGGTCAGGAGCCCGAATACGTCGACTCGCGGTATGTGGTACTGTTGCTGTCTCCGTTTCACACGAACGAACAGCTTTCCGCTCTGCAGAGAGCGATGGAAGAAGCGGCGGCATTGCCGCTTCCGCCGTCAAGGCCGTCGCCGTTTTCGGCGGGAATGCCCGAAGGACTGCCGCGGCGGGCAATGGCTCTGCGAGCGGCAACACTGGC
>JAFQMR010000150.1 GCA_017396175.1 Clostridia bacterium | reverse complement strand
GGCACGGAGCCGCCTGGAACTTTATCGCGTGGGGGCTTCTTTACGCCGTGTTTTTGATTCTTGAAAAGCTGTGGTTGAAGAAGTATCTCGACCGCTTCCGTGTCATCTCCCATATCTACGTCCTTCTGATCACTGTTCTCGGCTTTGTGTTGTTTAACGCACAGGATATGGGACAGGCGTGGACGGACACGCTCGCCCTGTTCGGCGGCGGCGGTTACCCGCTCGTAAGCACCGAATCGCTTTATTATCTGAACAGCTATGCGTTGCTGTTTGTGATCGCGATCATCGGCGCGACTCCGCTTCCGAAGCTGGCGGTTGAAAAGATAAAGTCCACGCACATCGGCGGCACGGTTCTCGCCGTTGCCGAGCCGATCGTAACAGCGCTGCTCTTGTTGCTGGTTACGGGCTATCTTGTCGACAGCTCATTCAGCCCGTTCCTGTATTTCCGATTCTGATGAAAGGAGGACGCTTACTATGAAGCAGAAGATTCAACCGATCGTACAAACGGTACTGATCGGCACCTTGGTATTGGCATTGTCTCTTTGCAGTTGGTTCCATACCCCTGTCGCGTTCTCCGAAAGTGAACGCCGCGAACTGGCACAGTTTCCCGAGCTGTCACTGAAGACCGTGATGAACGGTTCCTTTATGACGGATTTCGAGGAGTACACGGTCGACCAGTTCCCGCTTCGCGACAGCTTCCGCGCGCTCAAGGCACTGAGTGCTACCTACCTGTTCCGTCAGCTTGATAACAACGGGCTGTACGAAGCAAACGGGTATCTCTCGAAAATCGAGTATCCCTTGAGCACCTCCTCGATCGACAACGCCTGCGACACCTTTTCGCTGATATACGAAACCCACCTGAAGGAGAAGGATATTCCCGTATACCTCGCTGTTGTGCCCGACAAAAACGCCTTTCTCGCCGCCGAAAGCGGCCGTCCCGCTATGGACTATGCGGCGTTTTACGACGCAATACGGCAAGGGATGCCCTATGCCTCCTATGTGGATATTACACCGCTTTTAACACTCGAGGATTACTACAAAACCGACACCCATTGGCGACAGGAGGCGATCGTCGACATAGCGGATACACTCGCCGCCGCGATGGGCACAACTCTTCCGTCGTCCTACACGGAGAATACGCTTGAAAAGCCGTTTTACGGCGTGTACAGCGGACAGGCGGCTTTGCCGCTTCCTCCCGATACGCTGAAGTATCTCACCAACGATACCATCAACGGACTGCAGGTGATCAACCGCGAAAACGATACACCGATGGATGTATACGATCAGGAAAAGGCCTTCGGGCGTGATCCATACGAGATGTTCCTGTCGGGTTCTCTCTCCCTCATCTCCATCGAGAACCCGCATGCCGCTACCGACAAGGAGCTTGTTATCTTCCGCGATTCCTTCGGCAGCAGTATTACACCACTTCTGGCACAGGGCTACAAAACCGTCACTGTGGTGGATATCCGTTATATCTCCCCGCGCATCCTCGATCGCTTTATTACCTTTGAAAGCCAAGACGTGCTGTTCCTCTACAGCACATTGGTGCTCAACAACAGCAATACCTTCATGAAATAACGAAACACTACCGCATAAATAAGCGGGATACACGGTTCGGTGTATCCCGCTTATCCGTATCTTTTTCCGATCCGAGGCTTGCACTTTCGCACAAAACAAGGTATACTGTGAAAAGAGTTTTGACACAGGAGGTTCTAACCCAATGAAACGTTTACTTGCTTTGTTACTTTGTGTATTGGCGATGGCGTCATTCACATCCTGCAGTAACAGCACAGAGTCGCCCGCTGACGCCGCCGTAACCTATACACCGGCCGTCTTGGACGGACAGACCTATCGCAGTACCTTCCTCGGTCTGACGGCCACCCTGCCGTCCCACTTCACCGCTCACACCACAGAACAGCTTGAAGAGCTCAACGGTTTCTCGCTTGACACGGCCACCGACTCCTTCAAAGACGGCGCCGTCAAGGCGCAGATCATTTATGATCTCTACGCCGCGAACAATAACGGTGACTCGATCGATATTCAACTTGAAAACTGTGAGGTAAGCGCTCTGGACGTCAGCACCGCCGCCGAATACGCCGTTCTTGTATCGGACGAATATGCAAAGACGCTGGAATCCATCGGTTATCAGAACGTCACCGTCACCGTCACCGAACACGATTTTGCAGGGCAGGCATACCCCGCCATCCGTGCCTCCGCCGCGATCGGACAGTTCACCTTGCACCAGAAGGTCGTGTTCAAAAAAGTCGGCCCCTATGTCGCCCGCATCACGGTCGGCTCCTTTACGGAATCCACCGTTGACAATCTTCTCGCATGCTTCTCTGCTCTGTAAATACCGAAAAACGCCGTCTGCTTCAACGTGCAGACGGCATTTTTTTAATATCGTGCCGAAAGGATCCGATACACGATCAGATAAATCACGGTCAACACGCCGACCGCCGCGGCCAGCGCCATAGCGATGGTCTTTAATCCAACCGCGGACAGGACGATCACCGCCAGACAGCACAGCACCGTAAACAGCGTCAGCGTCAGGCTTCTTGCGCGATTGACGATCATCACGTTGCGCTCATCGGTTTCCGCGATCTCCCTTTTACGCATACGGTCCGCGTCAAAAAGCAACGGGAGATATTGCTTGAGCCGTGCAAGCCCCATCACAGCCAACGCCAGTCCGAAAGACGAAAGATAGGCTTCGTCATCGGGCATACAAAAAGACAGCACGATCATCGCAACGCCGAGCAACGCATACCCGCCCGCAAAGCCGATACGGGTTTTTATCTTATTTTGAAAGCTCATATCTCTTCCTCCTTGTACAAAAATACCTCTTCCACCGTTTTCCCGAAATACCGCGCAATACGAAACGCAAGCTGTAACGATGCGTTATATTTACCGTTTTCGAGAGACAGGATCGTTTGCCGCGTAACGCCGACCGCCGCAGCCAGCTCATCCTGCGTCACACCCGCATCCTTGCGATATGTGCGAATCCGATTCTCCACCCTATCACCCCTATCTTTATGAATGTAAAGCTTGCTTTACATTCATAATATAACACCCTGAACGTCAAATGTCAAGTTTATTTTACATTACCCGTAAAAAAAGAAGCACACCGCTGCGTGTGCTTCCTTTTTCAGAGATACAGTATATACTCCTCTTTGCGGTAACGGTGCAGATACCAATCCAGCAAGCGGCTGTTTTTCGCCTGCAAGGCGTTTTCGGGGCAAACGCTCACACATCGCAGGCATCGGACGCAAGCGCCTCCGATGCGGCCGTTTCGAATCGCCCCCATCGGGCATGCTTTTTCACAGCGTCCGCACGCTGTACACCGCACGTCCTTTGTAAGCTTCACGCTGAGCCGACTGCGTAACGCGGGAGCGATATTCGCCAGCGGGTTTTTACGGCATTTTGGGATCACCGCCCGTTGCGGTGTGTTCACGCGCTCGACGAGCGGCAATAAACAGGCGGCATCAAAGGTGTGATCTCCCTGCAAAAACGTATGGCCGATCGGGATATATGCCCCCGCAATCACCTCACCTCGGACAAGCTTCTGCGCCTCATACAGCACGTTTCCGTAAGAAATTTTCCCATATGTTGCGAGGAGTGCGACGTGCGCCGCTTGAAGCCGTTTCAAAAACGCCTTCACAGGCTTCGGAAGATTCTGGCAAT